>NZ_JBEOYR010000015.1:0-236531 GCF_040297165.1 Streptomyces sp. NPDC001851
TAACTCACCCCGGAGCCGTTCCACTTCCCCCAGCCTCACACCACGAAGATGCCCACCAGCAGGCGAGATCACTCGACGTAACGAAGCACTACTAGTGCGCCGACAGGCAGGTTCTGTCCAGCGGATCTTGTGACCACTAGGCTGCGACGATGGAACGCATGGCCGACGTGCCCGAGAGCTTCGCCCGGTCCGCGGAACCGGTCCCGGCGAACGACTACGACAGCTTCGCCGAGGCGTACTCGGCGGATTCCGAGAACAACCTCGTGACCGCCTCCTACGCGCGGCCCGCGATGGTGGCCCTCGCCGGAGACGTGGCCGGCCGCCGGATCCTGGACGCCGGCTGTGGGTCGGGCTCCCTGTCCGCCGCACTGCGCGACCGCGGTGCGGTCGTCACCGGCATCGACGCCAGTGCCGGGATGCTGGCGCTGGCCAGGCGCCGGCTGGGTGCCGACGCGGATCTGCACCTGGTCGACCTGCGCGATCGGCTGCCGTTCGCCGACGGTGCGTTCGACGACGTGGTCGCGTCGCTGGTCCTGCATTACCTGGAGGACTGGGGGCCGACGCTGACCGAGATACGGCGGGTGCTCAGGCCAGGCGGCCGGCTGATCGCGTCGGTGGACCACCCTTTCGTGGCCTACACGATCGAGGATCCTCGCCCCGACTACTTCGCGACCACCAGCTATGCCTTCGACTGGACGTTCGACGGGCGGTCCTTCCCGATGCGCTTCTGGCGCAGGCCGTTGCACGCGATGACCGATGCCTTCACCACCGCCGGCTTCCGCCTTTCCGTCATCAGCGAGCCACAGCCCGACCCGGCCGTCCGTGACCTGGACGGCTTCCGTGACCTTTCGACCAGGCCCTGCTTCCTGTTCTTCGTCGTCGAAGTGCCACCGTCGGCCGCGGCCAGGTGAAATCCGGCCTTCCGCACCGGTGCCGGCCGCCCGTGGTCAGGGCTCGCGGTGTTCGTGCGCGGCCTGTTCCAGTGCCTCCGCCTCGGCCTGGGCCAGGCGCGTCTCGGCGGCCACGTCGATCGAGCGGGTCAGCCACCAGTACAGCAGCGCGGCGACGGGCAGGCCGATGAACAGCGAGATGTCGGCTCCGCCCAGCGCCTTGGCGGCGGGGCCGACGTACAGGGTGCCGACGGAGAAGAAGGGAACCATGACGACGAAGCCGACCAGATACGCGATGATGCCGTGCCAGCCCCAACGGCCGTAGATGCCGTGCGGGTTGAAGATCTCCGCGATGGCGTAGTGCCCGCGGCGCACCACGTAGTAGTCCATCAGGTTCACGGCGGTCCACGGGATGAACAGATAGAGCACCAGCAGCAGGAAGTTGTTGAAGTTGGTGAGGAAGTTGGCGGTGGCGGCCAGTGCGCCGATCAGGGAGAGCGCGGCGGTCAGGCCGAGGGTGAGCAGTCGTACGGCCAGCGTCGGCCGGACCCGTTTGAACGAGTCGATGCCGCTGATGAGGGTCAGCGAGCCGCCGTACATGTTCAGTGCGGTGACGGACACCAGGCCCAGGGCGGAGAAGAGCAGCACGATCGCGCCGAAGCCGTCGAACACCTTGTCCCCGGCCGCGTTGATCGACGTGATGGTGTCGAAGCCCTTGCCCGCCCAGGCGGCCAGCAGCGAGCCGAGGACCATCAGCCAGATGCCGCCGAGCGCGGAGCCGAAGTACGTCCAGTAGAAGGTCTTGCGGACCGTCACGTCGGGCGGGAGATAGCGTGAGTAGTCGGAGACATAGATGGCCCAGCTGATCTGGTAGCCGGCGACCACGCCGAACTGTGCGAGGAACGGGGTCCACTTGAAGGCACCGAGGTCGAAGGAGCCCGCCGGATAGTGCAGGGTCACGAGGACGCCCACGGTGAAGACCCCGAAGACGACCAGGAAGGTGTACGTCAGGAACCGCTCGGCCTTGTGGATGATGTCGTAGCCCACCAGCGCGATGACGAGCGCGACCACGGTGACCACCACCACCCACAGCCTGACGCCGCCGTGGAGGGTGGCGTGCAGGGAGTCCGCGGCGAGGATGCTGTTGAAGACGTTGAACCCCGCGTACTGCACATAGGCGAAGAGCCACACCAGGAGGGCTCCGACATAGCCGAACTGGGGTCGCGACTGGATCATCTGCGGCAGGCCCAGCTGCGGCCCCTGCGCCGAGTGGAAGGCCATGAAGAAGGTGCCGAGGACGGTGCCGGAGACGATGGCCAGGAGAGACCAGATCAGGTTGCCGCCCTCGGTGATGCTGATCAGTCCCACGGCCAGGGTCGCGATCTGGGCATTGGACATGAACCACAGCGGTCCCAGATGCCAGAGCTTGCCGTGCCGCTCGTCCAGGGGAACGTAGTCGATGGACCGGACCTCGAGGCCGGACACCCTTGGCTCAGCTGATGTGCTCATGACGCCTCCTGGCGGTCCATCTGCCTCTGGCACACATTGTTCTCTGCCGGGGACGGCGTGACGAGCGGTGCGTGCGGAGATATCGGGAACGGACAGGGGCGGTGAGGTGCGGGCGGCGCGGCTCGACGCCGACCCGGTCACGCTGAGGGGCTGGCGATCACTCTCCGCACCGGCGGGCCGTGCCGCCGCCGTTGCGGTGGCTCGCGGCGAATCGGGACGGGGGCATGCCGAAGGCGCGCGTGAAGGCGGCGGTCAGCGCGGCGGGCGAGGCGTAGCCGAGGCGGCCGGAGACCTCGGTGACCGAGGCCGTACGCAGCAGCGGGACCGCGGCGAGCAGACGCGCGCGGGTGCGCCAGACCGCCGGACTCTCGCCGGTCTCGGCGCGGAAACGCCGGGTGAAGGCCCGTTCGCTCAGGGCGGTGCGCGCGGCCCACGCCGCGTTGGTGACACCGGCGTCCGGGGCGGCCAGATACTCCCGGCAGATCGCCGCGAGGTCGGCGGCGGCCGGGATCGCCACGTGGAACGGCAGCGGGGTGCGCGCGGCGATCTCGTGCAGGAGGAGCGCCACGACACAGCCGTCCCGGCCGGTGAGGCTGTAGTCCGCGTCGAACTCGACGGCGGCCAGGAGGAGTTCGCGCAGCAGCGGCGGAACGTCCACGACCGTGCAGCCGGCCGGCCACCAGGGCACGGCGTCCGGCTCGATGTAGAGGCTCCGGGTGCTCACCTCCAGCATGCGGACCCGGTGCGGGGTGGCGGCCGGGATCAGCACGGCCCGCTCCGGCGGAACGGTCCAGGTGCCCTCGGGCGTGTCCACGACCATCACACCCGTCGCGCCGTACAGGAACTGCGCGCGCCGGTGCCGGTGCCAGTCGAGCACATGGCCGGGCGGGTAGTCCGTGCCGATGGGCAGGACGGCCCGGTCCACATGGTCGAGGTCGTCCAGGGAGACGTTCTTCACGCGGCCACTGTAGGGGCCGGGTCTCGAAGGAATGGTGCCGGGCATCGCATGCGGGAACCTCGTCGCTGCTGGTGAGGTGGCCCTGTGAACGACGTGGCACTTCTCGGCATCGGGCTCCTGTGCGGGCTCACGACGGTCCTGTTCGGGTTCGGCGGCGGCTTCGTCGCGGTCCCGGTCGTGGTGTGGGCGAACGGGGCACTCGGCGCGGACGCGATACGGGTGGCGACCGCCACCTCGGCCCTCGTGATGCTGGTGAACGCGGGGTTCGCCACGGCCGTCACCCCCCGGCGCGTCCTGTCCGCCCTGCGCGGCAGCGGCACGCTGCTGCTCCTGCTGGCGGTCGGGGCCGCGGCCGGTGCGCTCGCCACCCTCCACGCCCCGGCCGGCCAGGCCCACTGGGGCTTCGTCGGGTACGTCGCTGTCACCATCGCCGACCTGCTGCTGCGCCCCGGGTTCCTGCGCCGGCGCGGACCGGGCGGGAAGAGCGGCGAGGGACAGGCGGAGCAGGCCCGCGAGGCCCGGGCAGGAGCGGTCCGCGCGGTGCCCCGGCCCCTGCCCGCCGTCCTCGGCGCGCCGATCGGCGCGGTGGCGGCCTTCCTCGGCGTGGGCGGCAGCGTCATGACGGTCCCCGCGCTGCGCCGTGCCGGACATCCGATGCGGGTGGCGACCGCCCTGGCCAACCCCCTCACCCTCGCCATAGCCCTCCCCGCCACCGCGCTCTCGCTGACCGGCACGCACGCCGGCGCCGGGCACACCCACCCGCACCTGGTCGGCCTCGTCGACCTCCGCGCCGCCGGGGCGCTGCTCGTCGGCGCCCTGCCGGTCATCGCGGTGCTGCGACGCCGGCCGCCCCGGATCCCTGACCGCACACATGCCTGGGCGTATCTCGCGCTGCTCGGCGTCGTGGAGCTCGCGATGCTGCTCGCGGGCTGAGACCGTCAGGATGCCTCGCGCCGCCGCCTGATCGGTTCTCCCACCCGGTGCATGTGAGCGAGGGCCTCGCGGTAGGACTGGATCAGGCCGGTCTCGTGGTAGGGCACGCCGAGCTCCGCGCAGTACGCGCGTACGAGGGGCTGGGCCCGCCGCAGATGGGGTGTGGGCATGCTCGGGAACAGGTGGTGTTCGATCTGGTGGTTGAGCCCGCCGAGCAGCACATCGGTGAACCGGCCGCCGCGTACGTTGCGGGAGGTGAGGACCTGGCGGCGCAGGAAGTCGGGCCGTTCGTCACCGCTGAACGTGGGCATGCCCTTGTGGTTCGGTGCGAAGGTGCAGCCGAGGTAGACGCCGAAGAGGCACTGGTGCACGGCGAGGAACGCCACCGCCTTGCCGGGCGGGAGCACGAGGAAGAGCGCGGAGACATACCCGGCGAGGTGCAGGAAGAGCAGACCGCCTTCCAGCAGCCGGTGCTTCATGGCCGGCGAGCGCAGCGCGCGCACGCTCGCGACGTGCAGGTTGAAGCCCTCCAGGGTCAGCAGCGGGAAGAACAGCCATGCCTGGTGCCCGCCGATGAGACGGGCCAGACCCCGGCTGTCGCGGGCCTGGGCGGTGGACCACACGACGATGTCCGGGGCGACATCAGGGTCGAGTTCCTCGTGGTTGGGGTTGGCGTGGTGGCGGGTGTGCTTGTTCATCCACCAGCCGTAGCTCATGCCGATCCCGAGGTTGCCGAAGAGCCGGCCCCATGTCTCGCTGGGCCGGCCGCGCCGGAACACCTGCCGGTGCGCCAGGTCATGGGCGACCAGGGCCACCTGACCGAACATGAACGCCAGGAAGGCCGCCACCGCCAGCTGCCACCAGGTGTCGCCGAGCGCGAGGAAGGCCACCCAGCCCGCCACCGTCAGCGCGATCACCAGACCGAGCCGTGCCGTGTAGTAACCGGGGCGCCGCTTCAGCAGACCCGCCTCGGCGATACGCCGGGACAGCCGGGCGAAGTCGCTGCCGGCCGCGGATCCGGTCGGACGGGAACGGGCGGCCGGCGCCTCGGCCGCGACCGGGGCATGGGGAGAAATCGTCATGCCGTCGAGTCTCTGCACACCCGTTGGGCCGTAACAGCCGGTCAGGCCCCCGACCGGATGGGGGGCTGTCCCCAGGATCCCCAGGGTGTTGCCCCCCTGCCGAGCCGCTGGCCTCAGCCTTCCCGGGAGGGCCGACCCGCGAGGAGTTCGAGTGTGTCGATCACACGGTGGGAGAAGCCCCATTCGTTGTCGTACCAGGCGACCACCTTCACATGACGGCCGTCGACGCGGGTGAGGGCGGAGTCGAAGATCGAGGAGGCCGGATTGCCCGTGATGTCGGAGGACACGAGCGGGTCGTCCGAGTACTCCAGGATGCCGGCGAGCGCTCCCTGGGCCGCGGTGCGGTAGGCCGCCAGCACGTCGTCGCGGGTCACGTCGCGTGCGACGGTCGTGTTGAGTTCGACGATCGAGCCCACCGGAACGGGCACCCGGATCGAGTCGCCCGACAGCTTGCCGTCGAGGTCCGGCAGCACGAGACCGATCGCCTTCGCCGCGCCCGTCGTGGTCGGCACGATGTTGACGGCGGCGGCACGGGCCCGGCGGGCGTCCCGGTGCGGGCCGTCCTGCAGGTTCTGCTCCTGCGTGTAGGCGTGCACCGTCGTCATGAACCCGTGCTCGATCCCGGCGAGTTCGTCCAGCACGGCGGCCAGGGGCGCGAGCGCGTTGGTGGTGCAGGAGGCGTTCGAGACGACCGTGTGCCGGGCCGGGTCGTACGCGTCGGTGTTGACCCCGTAGGCGAGCGTGACGTCGGCTCCGTCGGACGGCGCGCTCACGAGCACCTTGCGCGCACCGGCGTCGAGGTGCGCGCGGGCGGCCTTCGCCGACGTGAAGCGGCCGGTCGCCTCCAGGACGATGTCCACACCGAGTTCCGCCCACGGCAACCGCGCGGGGTCGCGCTCGGCGAGGACGGTGATGCGACGGCCGTCGACGACGAGGGCGTCACCGTCGACGGTCACGGGACGGCCGAGCCGGCCGGCTGTGGTGTCGTAGGCGAGCAGCCTGGCGAGGGTGGCGGGTTCCGTGAGGTCGTTCACGGCGACGACCTCCAGGGCGCTGCCGCGTTCGAGCAGGGCGCGCAGCACATTGCGGCCGATGCGGCCGAAACCGTTGATGGCGATGCGAGTCATGAGTGGTGTCCCTTGGATTCCTGCGGGCTTCTGCGGGCTGCTGCCGGCTTCTGCTGGTGCTCTTCGGTGCGCCACCAGCGTCGCGTGCCGCGCGCGCTCATGACCGTGTCGCGAGCGCCATGGTTCGCAAGGATCGCGCCAGCGGGCCGGCGGGCGGCTACTCGCCCTGGGTGAAGGTGCGCCGGTACTCGCTCGGGGTGGTGCCGAGGATCCGCTGGAAGTGGGTGCGCAGGTTCGTGCCGGTGCCGAGGCCGACGTCGGCGGCGATCTGCTCGATGCCGCGCTCCGAGCGTTCGAGCAGCTCGCGGGCCAGGTCGATGCGGGCGCGCATCACCCACTGCATCGGCGTGTACCCGGTGTCCTCGACGAAGCGCCGGGAGAGCGTGCGCGGCGAGACCGCGGCGTGCCGGGCGAGCACCGTGAGGGTGAGGGGCTCGCCGAGGCGGTGCAGGGCCCACTCGCGGGTCGCGGCGAACCGCTCGCCGAGCGGCTCCGGCACACTGCGCGGCACGTACTGGGCCTGGCCCCCGCTGCGGTAGGGGGCGGCGACCAGGCGCCGTGCCGCGTGGTTCGACACGGCGATCCCGAGGTCCGTGCGCAGGATGTGCAGGCACAGGTCGATGCCGGAGGCGGCGCCGGCCGACGTCAGCACGCTGCCCTCGTCGACGAAGAGCACGTTCTCGTCGACCCGGACGAGGGGGTGCTTCGCCGCGAGGGCGCGCGCGTAGTGCCAGTGCGTCGTCGCGCGCCTGCCGTCGAGCAGACCCGTGGCCGCGAGCGCGAAGGCCCCGGTCGAGATGGCGGCGAGCCGTGTGCCCCGTGCGTGCGCGGCGAGCAGCGCGTCGACCACGGGCCGCGGCGGGTCCTCGCGGTCGGGGAACCGGTATCCCGGGATGAAGACGATGTCGGCCCACTCCAGCGCGTCCAGGCCGTGGGCGACGTGGTACGACAGCCCGTCCCCGCCCGCCACCAGCCCGGGCGCCGCCCCGCACACCCGCACCTCGTACGGCATGCTGGCCCGCGTCGTGAACACCTGGGCCGGGATCCCGACGTCGAGCGGCTTCGCGCCTTCGAGCACGAGGACGGCGACGCGTTGCAGGCGGGGTGACGGCACGGGACACAGGGTACGAGAGCCACGGGGTGCGAGAGGGGCCGTACGACGGCGGGCCCCGCCGGTGGGAACCGGTGGGGCCCGCTGTCCAAGGGCGTGTGGCGCTCGGCGGTGTCAGTCGGTGCCGGACTCCATCGCGGCACGGTCCAGGGCCGCGTCCTCCTCCGAGACCTCCCCGCGGGAGGCGATCGCCTCGGCACCGCCCTGGGGCATCGCGCCGATCAGACCGGTGGAGGCCGCCTGGGCGGCGCCGATCAGGGCCGGGTGCTCGGTGCCGACCATGCCCAGGCCCGCGTACTGCTCCAGCCGCGCACGGGAGTCGGCGATGTCGAGGTTGCGCATGGTGAGCTGACCGATCCGGTCCCCCGGGCCGAACGCCGAGTCCTCGGTCCGCTCCATGGACAGCTTGTCCGGGTGGTAGCTGAACGCCGGGCCCGTGGTGTCGAGGATCGAGTAGTCCTCACCGCGCCGCAGCCGCAGCGTCACCTCGCCGGTGACCGCCGCGCCCACCCAGCGCTGCAGTGACTCGCGGATCATCAGCGCCTGCGGGTCCAGCCAGCGGCCCTCGTACATGAGACGGCCGAGCTTCCGGCCCTCGTTGTGGTACTGGGCGAGGGTGTCCTCGTTGTGGATCGCGTTGACGAGGCGTTCGTACGCCGCGTGCAGCAGCGCCATGCCGGGCGCCTCGTAGATGCCGCGGCTCTTGGCCTCGATGATCCGGTTCTCGATCTGGTCCGACATGCCGAGGCCGTGCCGGCCGCCGATGGCGTTGGCCTCCATGACCAGCTCGACCGGCGAGGCGAACTCCTTGCCGTTGATCGTCACCGGACGGCCCTGGTCGAAGCCGACCGTCACCTCCTCGGGGGCGATCTCGACCTCGGGGTCCCAGAACCGCACGCCCATGATCGGCTCGACCGTCTCGACACCGGTGTCCAGGTGCTCCAGGGTCTTGGCCTCGTGGGTGGCGCCCCAGATGTTGGCGTCGGTCGAGTACGCCTTCTCCGTGCTGTCGCGGTACGGCAGCCCGTGCGCGAGCAGCCACTCGGACATCTCCTTGCGGCCGCCCAGCTCCGTCACGAAGTCGGAGTCCAGCCAGGGCTTGTAGATCCGCAGGTGGGGGTTGGCGAGCAGGCCGTAGCGGTAGAACCGCTCGATGTCGTTGCCCTTGAAGGTGGAGCCGTCGCCCCAGATCTGTACATCGTCCTCAAGCATCGCCCGGACCAGGAGGGTTCCGGTGACGGCGCGGCCGAGGGGCGTCGTGTTGAAGTAGGCACGGCCGCCCGAGCGGATGTGGAACGCGCCGCAGGCGAGCGCGGCCAGCCCCTCCTCGACCAGCGCCGCGCGGCAGTCGACCAGGCGCGCGATCTCGGCGCCGTAGGCCGTCGCACGGCCGGGCACCGAGGCGATGTCGGGCTCGTCGTACTGGCCGATGTCGGCGGTGTAGGTGCACGGGACGGCACCCTTGTCGCGCATCCATGCGACGGCGACCGAGGTGTCGAGGCCGCCGGAGAAGGCGATACCGACGCGCTCGCCGACCGGAAGGGAAGTGAGGACCTTGGACATAGGAAGAGTATGCATCATTACGCATGCCCATGCATAGCCCGGGCTCGCCGCCGGCCGGGACCGGGGCTGGAGCGAGCCCCGCGCCCCCACCGGCCCCCAGGCGGGCGGGGCGGTGCGACCGCGCGTCGGCCGCCCACGGGCGGTCGCCCGGCAGGCGCGCCGGCGCGAGAGCCGAACCGGTCATGGATGGCCTGGACGACCTGCCCGGCGAGCGCCGGCCCGCTTCGGAACGCCTCCCCGGGAAGCCCGGCGCGCGCTGGGTGCGGGCCGGGTGGGCGAGCTCGCCACGTGCGCGATGAGCCGCTGCGCCCGGCGCCGAAATCGGCAGGCCGGGCGCGGCTCGTTCACGACCGCCGGCCGCCGAACGTCCAGGCGTGGACTTCGACCTCCGCATAGCGGCCCGGAGCCAGGACGGCTCGTGCCGCATCCGGGTCCGGGGCCCGGACGAGCGCGGCCGTGCCGAGCCAGATGGAGCCGTCGTCGGACAGCAGCGGCCCGTACGCGATCAACTCGTCCCGGTACGGCGCCGGTACGGCGAGGTCGGCGTCGTCCGTGCCCTCGCCGCCGAGGCCGAGCACCAGGTAGCGGTCGCCGTCCACCGGGCCGCCGGGGAAGTCCCACATGGTGCGCCCCAGCAGGTTGCGCCACCGGCGCAGCAGGACGTCCCGGTACACCCCTGCCTGGTAGTTGGGCTCGTCGAAGGCGAAGGCCCGGGCGGCCGCGGAGTCCGGCAGGTCGACGATGTGCACACTGCCGGTGGGCGTGTGGCCGTCGCCCGCGAAGGTCGGGCCACGGGCGATCATCTCCTTGGCGAACCGGTCCATGTAGGACCAGTGCTGTTCCAGCAGCTTGTCGCGCAGGGGCCGGGAGCCGGGCCGATCACGGTGGTAGCAGAAGAACTCCATGACCCCAGACCCTCCCCCAGCGCAGGGCAGCGCCTCAACCGCTTTGGCTCCGGGAAAGCCATTGACAGGCCGGCACGCTCCTCCAGTACGTTCCTTTTCGGAACTTAGTGAGTACCGAAAGGGAACCTACTGTGCCCCAGCAGACGTGGACCGCCGTCGACGACTACTTCAACAGCCTGCTCGTGAAGGAGGACGACGCCCTGCTCGCGGCTGCCGGGAACAGCGACGCGGCCGGGCTGCCGGCGATACAAGTGGCTCCCAACCAGGGCAAGTTGCTGAACCTGCTCGCCAGGCTCCAGGGCGCCCGCCGGATCCTGGAGATCGGCACCCTCGGCGGCTACAGCACCATCTGGCTCGCGCGCGCCCTGCCGGAGGGCGGGCGCCTGGTCACGCTGGAGAGCGATCCGGACTACGCCGCCGTCGCCACCGCCAACATCGCCCGCGCCGGCCTGGAGCACGTCGTCGACGTCCGCGTCGGCAAGGCCCGGGACTCGCTGCCCGGGCTCGCAGCCGAGGACGCGGGCCCGTTCGACCTGGTCTTCATCGACGCCGACAAGCCCTCCAACCCGGAGTACCTGGAGTGGTCCCTGAAGCTGACCCGGCCCGGCAGCGTCATCGTCGGCGACAACGTCGTACGCGACGGCGCCGTCACCGACGCGGGCAGCGACGACCCCCGCGTCCAGGGCGTCCGCCGCTTCACCGAACTCATCGCGGAGCACCCGCGGTTGACCGCCACCACGCTCCAGACGGTCGGCTCCAAGGGCTACGACGGCTTCACACTCGCCCTCGTCACCGGGTGAGGGGAAAAGGGACGAGGTGACCGAAGACCGGCGCCCGCCGCCCGAGCCGGCGGGCCCGCGCGCGGACAACGCCCCTCAGCCGCCGGTCAGCAGTCGCCGGACCACATATCCGGCAGAGTCGACACCGGAGCTGCCGCCCTCGACCAACGCCGCAACCGACATACGGGAGTTGTACGCGGTGAGCCAGCCGTTGGTGTGGTCCCCCTCCTCCGCGGTGCCGGTCTTGGCGCCGACACCCACCAGTCCGCCCAGCCGCGGAGCCGCCGTGCCGCTGGTGGCCACGGTGCGCATCATCGACTGCAGATAGCCGGCCGTGCGGGCGGAGATCGGCTGGGGCGCGGTGTCCTGGTGCTGTCCCGGCAGGATGATCGGCTGCTCGAAGCCCGCGTTGCGGACGGTGGCCGCCACGGATGCCATGAACAGGGGCGTGGCGGTGACCTTGCCCTGGCCGATGAACTGGGCCGCCTGGTCGCCGCCCTGGACGTCCGCCGGAATGCTCGGGTCGGTGGTGGCGACGCCGCCGCCGATGGACCAGCTGCCCATCCCGAAGACGTTCACGGCCTCGTCGTGCAGGGCGGAGGCGTCGCCGTCGTGCACGAGGTAGCGGAAACCGTCCTTGATGAAGGAGGTGTTGCAGGACACCGTGAACGCCTGCGCGAGGGAGGCGCCCGGGTTGGCCCGCACACCGGAGTCGTTGTGGAAGAGCTGGCTGTTGGCCGTCAGCGAGTCCGAGCACGGCGCGGGGCTGTTCGGTGTGAGGCCCGCCTTGTCGAAGAGGGCCGCCGAGGTGATGATCTTCATCGTGGACCCGGGCGACTTGATGCCGTTGATGGCGATGTCACCGTCGTCGCCCGTGTGCGAGAGCGCGAGGATGTGGCCGTTGCGCCAGTCGAGCGCCACGGTCCCGGCGGGCTTCTGCTGAAGGTGGGGGTCCTGCACGGCGCGCTCCGCCACCGTCTGGAGACCGGCGTCGATGGTGGTTCTGACGATCGCCGGCCGGCCCTTGCCGAAGACCTTCAGCGTCTTCACGCCCGCGCCGCCGCCGTCGACGACGGCCACCCCCGTTCCCGGCGTACCGCCGGTGGGCTTCGCGTTCTTGCCGATCGTCGCCGCGACGTCCCGCAGCGACGCGAAGCGGGAGAGGTCGGTCCTGCCGTCGCTCGCGACGACCTTCGCTGCGGTGGCGCCGGCCGGCAGCCTGCCCGCCGTCAGCGACTGTCCGTCGCCCAGGCCCGGATAGAGCACGGAGTTGTTCCAGTGGACCGCCAGCTGGCCGTTCGTGCTCTTCCGCACCGCCGTCGCGCTCGGATATCTCCAGGTTCCGCCCGCGACCTCGGCGGTGACGTCGAAGGTCACCTTGGTGGCTCCCGGCGTCACGGATGAGGGTCCCGCGGACAGGATGTGATCGAAGGACAGCTTCTTCAGGTGCAGGCCGTCGGCGTAGTCGCGCAGTGCCCGCGAGGCGGTGTCCGGTATGTCGGTGTCGCTTGCCGCGCCGTCCAGGTGCTGCTGGGACCAGCTGTCCAGGAAGGCACGGGTCAGCTTCTCCGCCTCGGCTCCCGACGGGGGCGTACTCGACACCGCCGAGGGGTCGAAACCGCGTGCTTGCTTGGTCGTGTCGTCACCCGCTGAACCGGAGGTCAGGCCATGCAGAAGGTTGTAGGTACCGATTCCCCCGAGGGCGAGCAGCGCGGTGCACGTACCGGCGAGGCCGATCTTCACAGCTCTGTTCATGGAGAGGATCGTATGTACGTTCCATGAAAGCGCGTGCCGAAAGTCGGGAGATCGTTACCGGAACGTCAGGCCGAAACTGCCGCCGCGGCCGCACTTCACCTGGCCGGCAGGATTCCCCGGCCTCCACGCGCCGGTTGGCAGAACACGGGTTTCTACGGCTGGACAGGGGAGATCTCCCTCCTACGGGCAGGGGTGGAGCCCCCCGTTCTCGCTGTCGAGGCGGGTCAGGTAGGCGCTGAGGCGCGTAGCGGCGTGCAGCATGGCGAGGCCCTGGGCGGTGAGCCTTCGTTGCCAGGTGTCCAGGGAGGCGGCCAGCGCGTCCGTGCCGCCGGCCGTGCGGATCTGCTGGACCACGGTGGCGATGTGGTCGAGGAGATGGCCCCCGCGCCGCAGGAGGTGCGCTAGTTCGGCGTCACGGATGTCGTCGGTGTCGAAGACACGGTATCCGCTCGCCGGGTCCCGGGCGGGCCTGAGGATGCCGGCGCTTTCCCAGTTGCGCAAGGTCGCCGGGGTCACGTCGAGTTGGCGGGCGAGCTCGCCGACGGTGCGGGTGGTCGCGCGGCCCGGTGCGGGATCCGGGGTGGCCGCGGACTCCGCGGTCAGGTGGTTCACCGCCGTGCGCACGGCTTCGAGGGTGTCCCGGTCGCGGAGCAGCTGAGCGTGGCCGCGGTCGATGATCGTCAGGGCTTCGTCGCGTTGGTCCCGGTGGACGGCGTTCATGATCTGGCCGGCGGCGGCGTACCCGTACGCGGGGACCAGTGAGAGGTAGGCGCGCAGTGCTGCCGCGTGCACCTCGGTGTAGATCCGGTAGCCGCTGGCGGTGCGCTCGGCGGGCGGGATGAATCCGTGCCGCTCGTAGTTGCGCACGGCCTGGGTGGAGATGCCGTGCTCGCGCGCGAGGTCGGTCGGTCGCAAGGTACTCACCCGTTGAGACTTTATCCCAGGTCTCTGCCTCGGGACGGCGTGATCCGAGTGCAATGGCTCTCCAAAGCCTCAACCGTCCTTTCAAGGATACGATTGAGGTCCATGAGTCAGGACATACGAGACTTCGTGCCCCCGTCATGCGCCCTCCTCGGGTTGGGCGAGCCCACCCACCAGGAACCGGCCTTCGGGCGGGTCCGCAACGAACTGTTCGCCCGGCTGACCGACCACGGCTTCCGTTCGATCGCCCTTGAGACCGATCGCGTGGCCGCGCTCGCCGTCGACGACTACGTCCGGGAAGGAGCCGGAAGCCTCGACGTGGTCATGCGCGAAGGCTTCTCCCACGGCTTCGGAGACCTCGACGCCAACAGGAGGCTGGTCGGCTGGATGCGCGACCACAACCGCAGCCGGCCGCCGGAGGAACGTCTGGCCTTCCACGGCTTCGACGCGCCGCTGGAGAACTTCAGCGCACCCAGCCCACGGGCCTTTCTGGAACACGCCCGGGACTACCTGGGACTCGACCTCGACCTCGCGGAACTCACCGGCGACGACACACGGTGGAGCCGGCCGGAGGCGGTCCTGGACCACACCATGTCGCCGGGCGCCACGCCCGAGGCCGAGCGGCTGCGGCTGATCGCGGACGACATGCACCTCGCGCTCTACGGACGCGCCCCGGAGCTGATGGCGGCGACGTCCCGTGAGGACTGGGTCAGGGCCAGGACACATCTCACCGCCGGCCTGGGCCTGCTGCGCTACCACAGGCAGTCGGCACAGCCCCTCAACCCGGGTTCCCGGGAAGCCTGCCTGCTCGCCGCCCGTGACGCGCTCATGGCCCAGAACCTCCTGGACATCCGCGCCATCGAGGAGGAGCGGGGCCCGACCCTGGTCTTCACGCACAACTTCCATGTGCAGCGCAACGCGAGTGCCTGGCGCCCGGGGGACCCCGGTGCGCAGTGGTCCGGTGCCGGCGCCATCGTGGCCGCGCTGCTGGGCGACCGGTATGTCTGCGTCGCCGGCAGTCTGGGCCGCAGTGAGACTCTTGGACTCCAGGACCCGGCCCCGGACACCTACGAAGGTCGCCTCCAGAGCCGTATCGCCACCTGGGGCCTGGAGCGGGCCACCGTGGACCCGTCCGCCCGCACCCGAACGGGCACACACCCGGGACACGGCTACTTCCCGCTCGACCGGGCGACGCTCGGTGCGGTGGACGCGGTCCTGCACATCAGCGACGGCACAACCCCCGGCGCCCCCGCGCACATCTGACCGGGCAGGAGAGCCGAAGCCCGCGCCGCCGCGGCGAGCCGCGGCGGCGTGACCGTGACGGCTCGCCTGCCCGGCGTGCGGCCGGTCGCCCCGTAGGCTGGGTTCCGTGACCGGCGAGACTGATCTGCAGAAACTGCTCAGGGACATGCGTCCGGAGCTGAATCCGGGCCGCTATGTCTTCACCATGGCCGAGGGAGGCGTGCCGTCGGGTGTCACCCCCGTGGTGACGGTCGCCGAGCAGGAGGGCCTGACCCTCGTCGTTCCGCAGGCGGAGGCGGACGCGGCGGGAATGGCGTACGACTACGTGGCCGGCTGGGTCACCTTGCGGGTGCACTCCGCGCTGGCCGCGGTGGGGCTGACCGCGGCCGTCTCCCGCGCCCTCGCCGACGCGGGCCTGAGCTGCAATGTGGTCGCCGGTTTCCACCACGACCACCTCTTCGTGCCCTACGACGACGCCGGGCGGGCCATGGAGGTCCTCCAGCGCCTGTCCGGCGCCTCCGCCTGAGCCGCTGGGGAGGACCGCATCGTCCCAACGGCCGTGGGGCGGGGGCGCGATGGCCCGGAGGTCCTCGGTCGCGCCCGCGCTCCGCTCGCCTCCAGCGCCGCACCCCCCGGGAACCACGGCTCGCCCCGGCGCCGTAAGCCGTCGACGAGCCGGTCACCGCGGCGGGAGGCCAGGCCCTGTGCCGCGCGGGCCGACTGCGAGGTGCCGTCGGCCATCGGTTCGGCCGCGCCGCGAACTCACCCGCACCGGAAGACCGGAAGCCCCGGCAGGCACCATCGCCGCATGCCGCCGCACTCGGTGACACTCGACAGGATCATCCCGCAGGACTGGCCGGCCGTGCACGCGTGGGCATGTCTGGCGGAGGCCTGTCGCCACCAGACCTGGGGGCCGAACACGAAGGACGAGACACGGGAGTTCGCCGAAGCCCCAGGGCCCTGGCCCGGCCGGCCCGCACTCGGCGCCGCCATGCCGTTGCCGCCCGCCTCGGCCCGGACATCGTGGGCGTGGGCGAACTGCACGTCCGCAGCGATGTCCACCGTCAGGGGGAGATCTCCTGCATCGTGCATCCCCGGATCCGGGGACAGGGCATGGGCACCGCCATCGGCCGCCGGCTTCTCGCCCACGGATCCGGCGAGTTGCTGCTGCACCGGATCCACGCGACCTGTGACCCGCGGAACCTGGGCTCTTTCCACGTCCTGACCATGCTCGGCATGACATGCGAAGGGCGTCCGCGCCGCACTCTGTTGCTGCGCCACGGCTGGCGGGACTCGCTGGTCTTCAGCATCCTCGGCAAGGAATGGCGTACCTCCGCCGCAACGCACAGGGTTCACTCAGCAGAAACAGGTTGGCCCAGCCGTATCATCCATGTGTCGGGACACCCCCGCAGGAAACCTCCCCGCTCTGCCGGGGAACCCGCAGTACAACTCCCGCTCCCCGCTTGCCGCACCGGAGGCAAAGGAGCGCACCCCACCCACACTCTCGGAGCGACAGATGCCTGAGCCCACCACCCCCGTCACCGAGTTGACCTCGCAGTACGTCAGCCAGGTGACCAACGACCTGGAACGCAACGTCAAGGAGCAGGAGCGCATCTCCGCCGAAATCGTGTCCCTGCAGGAGCAGTTGACGGCCCTGCAGCATGATCACACCATTCTGACGAACATGCAGCAGGCGCTCGGTGTGACCTCGGTGGGCCCGTCCGCCACCACCGACGGCGCCGTGGTGCCCGGCCCGCGGAAGACGACCACCGCCACCGCCGTCGCACGCCGGGCGCCGAAGAAGGCGACCGCGGAGCAGTCCGAGCCCGGGAAGGAGCAGTCCGAGCCCAGGAAGCGGTCCGCCAAGAAGCCCGCGGCGGCCAGGGCCGGTGCGGCCAAGCCCACGGCGGCCAAGGCCAGTGCGGCCAAGCCCGCCGCGAAGAAGGCGGCTGCCCAGACGGCTCAGCCCACGCTCGTCGAGCTCGTCCGCCGCCATCTCGCGGACCAGCAGGAGCCGCGTTCCGCCGCGGAGGTCACCGAGGCGCTTGAGAAGGCGCATCCCGACCGGGCGATCCAGACCAAGGTCATCCGCACCACTCTGGAGAACCTCGTGGCCCGCAACAGCGCCCAGCGCACCAAGCAGGGCTCGTCCGTCTTCTACACCGTTCCCGCCGCCTCGGAGCCCACGGCGGCGAACGCGGAGGAGCCCCAGCCCGACGCCGCCGAGTGACCGTGATCCCCGCGCCCCGTCCTGACCGTGCCTGAGCGCCGGTGAAGTGCCTCGGTCTCAGCCGGCCCGGGACGGGTCCCGGTCGGCACGAAGGGCCCTGAGGCGGCTCACGAGCCGGCGCCGGACCGCTGGCGCGTCTGGTCGAACTCGGTCACCGGGTCGCCTGCGGTCTGCCAGGGCCATGTGGTGACGACGCCACCGGTCGCCTCGAAGACGGAACGCGCCTCGGCGCGCCGGTCCGCGGCCATCAGCGCGTAGGCGAGGAGGTTGAGGTCGGCCAGCGCCTTGGCGTGGCGCAGGAAGCCGGGCTGGCTCCATGTGTGTGCCACGCGGTCGAGGGCCTGCGCGGCCATCGCCTGGGACCAGTGGTTGCGCGCGACCAGCGCCTCGAATCCACCGCGGTCGAGAATGGAGTGGTACTGGAGGACCTGGGCGGTGAGTTCGGTCGCGGCGCACGGCGCGTTGGCGGGCATGCGGGCGCCCAGGCTGTCCACGAACTCCAGGACCTGGATACGCGACCCCGCCTCCTGGGGGCTGAGGTAGGCCAGCATGCTCAGATAGGCCTCGCGGTTCCAGCGATCGCGGGCGAGCACCTCGTTCCACACCCCGAAGACCTGGGACTGCTCACGGCGTTCCAGGCGTGCCACCGCGAGCAGGGCCACCCAGGGAGTGGGGTCGTCCGGAGCGAGCTCGGCAGCCCGCAGACAGGCCTCGATGGTGTCGGCGGGGTCTTCCAGGTGCCCCTGGGCACGGCCCTGCGCCACCTGGGTCCAGGCGTGCAGGACGAGCGCGTTCACGCTGTTGGGCTCCCGCGTCACCCAGGACCGCGGCAGATGGGATCCGCTGAGGTATCCCGCCAGGACGTCGATGCGATGCGTCCTGCGGTCCCAGTCGCCCGGGTCCTGCTCCAGGAGCCGGGACATCTGCGCCAGACACAGCTCGGTGGTCCCGAAGGTGCCGGTCCTGGTGGTCGCCACGAGAGACTTCAGCAGCTTGCCCAGCTCCTGGTCGTCGAGTTCCGGAGCGAGGCGGGCCCTCTTGCGGCGACTTGAAAGAAATGCCATGGCCGGAGGCTAGGGCGGATCTGTGAGGACACAAGGGCTGGGCAGAGATCGTTATGGTTTAGACGTATCATCCGGCATCTGTCCGGGCGAGGGTCGGGTTGCCGGTATTCGGGGTGCCGGGCAGGAGGCGGCCGACCCCGGTCCGGCGGCGTCCACCGGTACGGCGCGGAAGACCAGCGCCGCCGCGGCCGCCACGCCCGCCGCCGTGGCCAGAGTGCCGGGGAGGGACCGGGCCGCGAGCGGGCCGGCGAGTGCCGCGCCCGCCGCGAAGCCGGTGATCTTCAGACTGGCACCGGTGGTGAAGATCTGGCCGCGCAGACGGTCCGGAGCCTCCCGGTGGCGTACCGCGAACAGGGCGGTGAGCTGCGGCCCTTCACCGATTCCGGTCAGCAGCAGGGCCAGGGCGAGCACGGCGGGGCGGGCCGTCGCCGCGAGGGCGAGCGCTCCGGCCTGGATCAGGGCGCCGGCCCAGATGATCGAGTCGGGGGCCATGGACCGGGGGAACCGGGCCAGAACGGCGTTGGCCGCCAGAGCCGAGAAGGCCGCGCAGGACAGCAGCAGCGCACCTCGGCCCGCCCCGCCGAGAACGCGTTCGCCCAGCAGCGGGGCGCAGGCCGCCAGCATGCCCTGCGCCGCACAGCACAGGACCGAGAGCAGGGTCGCCCGCGCCAGCCGGCGTCTTGTGACGATGACCCGCATGCCGGCGGCCAGGTCGCCGGTCAGCGAGCCCCGCTCCCCTCCTCGCACCCGTACGGGACGCTCCGGCAGGGTCCACGCGGCGGGCGCCGCCGCCCCGATGAGCGCCGCCGAGACCACGACGGCCGCCGGCGCCCCCAGGGCCTCGGCCAGGCCGCCGGCCAGGCTCGGACCGGCCAGGCTCGCCATGCCGAAGGTCATGGCGTCGAGGGCGTTCGCGCGGGGCAGCCGGTCGCCCGCCGCCACGCGCGGCAGCTGGCCCGTCCAGCCGCCCGACAGCGCGGGCCCCAGCGCGCCGGTCAGTACGGCGATCACGACGGTGACCGCGAGGGGAAGCCGGCCGAGCCCCACGAGGATCGCCATCAGCCCGGCCGCGTACAGGACGAGCGTCACGGCGAGCAGCCGCCCCGGCCGCTGCTGCCGGTCGAGCACCGCCCCGAGCACCGGGCCCCCTGCCGCCGCCGCGACCGTGATGCCCGCGAGCAGTGCCGACGCGTCGGAGGCCGACCCTGCGACGGCGAATCCCGCCAGCATCAGCGCCGGTCCCGACATCTCGTCCCCGGCCCGTGCCACCCCTGCCCCCGCCACATAGGCGGCCACCGCGTAACGTCCTGCCACTCGGATGACGTTACGGACGTAACCCAAACATGTGCAATATGCGTTACATTGCGCTGGTGTCCTCCCCCCACGTCACCGACGGCGACTGGTCCACGCGGCACTCCGTCCTGACTATGGCGCGCCGCACCGCCGCCCTGGTCAACGCCCTTGCGGAGGACCGCCCCGACCCCGGCGACGTGGCGAAGGTGCTGCGCGCGTACGGCGAGACGGGCCCCGTCGACCTCACCGCCCAAGAGGTCGCGCGGATGCGGAACGCCGCCGACCGGCTGCGGGAGATCTTCGCCGCCGAGCACGCCGACGAGGCCGCCGTCACCCTCAACCGCCTGCTGCGCGAGCACACCGGACCGCTCCGTCTGACCTCGCACGGGGGCGGCGCGCCCTGGCACCCCCATGTCGACCGCGACGACGACGCCCCCTGGGACGAGTGGTTCCTCGCGTCGTCCTGCCTGGCCCTGACCGTTCTCGTGTGGGACCGCCAGCTCCCGCCCGGCAGGATCTGCGCGTCGGGCGCCTGCCGGAACGTCTTCATCACCCAGGGGCCGGGCCCCGAACGCCGCTACTGCTCCCGGCGCTGCGCGACCCGCGAGCGTGTCGCAGCCCACCGGCGCGCCCGCTCCGGGCCGTCACCCGGGTGACCGGGGCTCGCCGCGCGGCGCCGGTTCCTTACGGCGGCGCGCGGGTGAGCCGCGCCCACGCGCCGCAGTCGTCCGTGGAGACGTGGTCACGCCGGCAGCCGCGGTCCGCCTGCTATGCGCGGTTGCCGTCGCACAGCGACCGGACTTCCCGCAACAGTGCCGGGTAGTCCTCGCCGTACGTGACGACGCCGGCGTACACCGCGTCGAGGGCGGCCTGCAGCGGGTCGGCCTCGGCGGCGGCGAGCAGTGCGGGTATGGCCATGTGCGGCTGGGAGAAGCGCACGGAGGGGTCCGGCTCGCCGATGGTGACCCGCATGGTGTGGATCGCCGCTTCGGTGGGCCGAGTCGCCGTCTGTGACCCGGGGGTCTCCGGCGCCGGGGCCCAGTCGGCCGGGGGCCCCACGATCAGCGCGGTGGTATCAGCCACGGCGATCGGCAAGGACACCTCGTCCCAGGCGGACGGCGCCTCGAAGGGCGGACGCTCGGGCGGCACGGCCCGGCCGACGGTTCTGTCCGGGACCCGGGGGTCGGTCTCCAGGGTCTGCCACACCTGGGCCTCGTCGTCGAGCGGCGGTGGCAGCGGTCGTCCCTCGGTGACGGCGGTGAGTCCGGCGGCGATCCAGTCCAGCTCCGCGAGACCCGCCGCCTCGCACGCACGGCGCGCGGCCAGCAGGGCCACCGCGCGCTGCGTGGCGGGGCCGGCGGCATCGATGGCGTGCACGAGTGCCGCGTCGAAGGCGAGCAGGCCGCGTACGTTGCCGTCGACGTCGCGCAGTGCCCGGCTCGGCGACCGGCCGCCCCACTCCCAGCGCTCGTAGGCCAGTTCGCGTTCTCGTTCCGCCTGTTCCTGTGCGAGGCGGGCCTGGCGTTCGGCTTCGGCGCGCTCGGCCGGGGTGGGCGGGGGTGGCAGCGTGCGGGCGTAGTCGTGCCAGTACGCCGCCATGCCCGAGGTCTGCTTCACGACACGGTCCGGCATGGGCGGGGCGGGCCAGAACTGCAGGAGGTAGCGGTCGAGTTGCGGCTCGCCCTTCAGGCGGGTGTCCTCGTCGTGTGCCGCGTCCATGCCCTGGGCGCAGTACCGGACCCGGTAGTCGGTCTCTTCCAGGCCCAGCTCCCAGGAGCCGTCGCCTCCCCACAGTACGAGCTCGGTACTGTCCGAGGCGGGGCGGAAGGACACCTCCACGACGTCCTCCCAGCTCGGGTCCAACGGCGGGGCGTGGTCGTGCACTTCGACGGTGAAGCCGACGTCGCCCGTGTGCAGTCCGGTCGTCAGCCACAGGGTTCCGGGGATCGCCGCGCCGCACAGCCCGGAGCACTGGCCGGCGAACGAATCGGCGAGGTCCGGACCGTAGCTGTCCGGATCGCTCTCGACATAGAGCTGACCGTAGTGGACGTGGACTTCTCCGTGGACCGGCCTGCGCATCATGACCCCCATCGCCTCCGGAAGCGTGCCGTGCTCCGCACCCTACGACCCGGCACTGACAACGCCCGGTCCGCTCAGCTCCCGCTCAGGGCCGCGCCCAGCGCGAGTGCGAGCAGCATGGGAAGGAGGACGCATCCGAGCCCGGCACCGGCGGCCAGCATGCGCGGTATCCGCAGGTACCGGTGGTGCGGCAGGGCCCAGGAGAGGGCGAGCAGGCCGACCGACCAGTAGAGCGCGCCTCCGAAGGCGCCGACGCCGTCCTCGGAACGAAACCATATGTACTCCAGCACGAGGAACGGCAGGCCGAGCAGGGACGCCACGAGAGGCGCCTTCCACCACGTCCGGTGGCCCGGGCGCGGTGCTGCGTCGTCGGGCCGCATGTCGTCGAGATGCATGCGGCCATCCCATCACCGCCGTCGGGCCGGGACATCGGGTCGCGTACTCAGCCGCGCACCCCGCGCGCGTACTCACGCCGCCACGTGCGGCCGCGATGTCGAGGTCCGTTCGCCGCCAGCCTCGCGCACGTCCCGCCGGTGAGATGGAGGCATGACTTCACAGGCAGCTCTGAACGGCAAGAAGGTCCTGGTCACCGGCGGCAGCCGGGGCATCGGTGCGGCGACGGCACGGCGACTGGCTCAGGAGGGCGCGGACGTGGCCGTCACCTTTGTGCAGGGGAAGGAGGCGGCGGACGACCTCGTCCGGGCCGTCGAGGCGCTGGGGCGGCGGGCGGTGGCCCTGCGTGCCGACGCCGCGGACGCGGCGGAGGCGGCGGGCGCGGTGACCCGTGCGGCCGAGGCACTCGGGGGCCTGGACGTCCTCGTGAACAATGCGGCGGTAGGGCTCATGCAGCCGTTGGAGAGCATGTCGCTCGCCGACGTGGACCGCCTGATCGCCGTGAACGTGCGCGGGGTGTTCCTGGCCGCCCGGGCCGCCGCCGCCCTGATGGCACCGGGGGGACGGATCATCACCCTCGGCAGTTGCGTCAGCCGGCGCGCGCCGGGCCCCGGTGCCACGCTGTACGCGATGAGCAAGTCGGCGGTCGTCGGGCTGACCAAGGCGCTGGCCCGTGAGCTGGGCGGGCGCGGGATCACGGCGAACGTCGTGCATCCGGGCCCGACCGACACCGACATGAACCCCGCGGACGGGCCCTTCGCCTCCGGGCAGGCCGCGATGACCGCCCTCGGCCGCTTCGGCACGGCCGCGGAGGTGGCCTCGGCGGTGGCCTATCTGGCGGGGCCGGACGCGGTGTACGTGACGGGCGCGGAGCTTTCGGTGGACGGCGGGTACGCGGCGTGAGGGACGGGGGCGGCGAGGCGGCGCGCCGGAGTCACGTCCCGCGCAGCCGGCGTACGTCCTCCTCGTCCCACTTCCTGGTGTCGCGGGGCTCGGTGTAGGGCTCGGCCCGGGGCGGAAGGCCGCCGGCGACGGCCCGTTGCCGCACCGTCTCCGCGTCGAACTCCAGGCCCAGCAGGATCGCGAGGTTGCTGATCCACAGCCAGACCAGGAAGACGATGACGCCGGCCATGGTGCCGTAGGTCTTGTTGTAGGAGGCGAAGGTGCCGACGTAGAAGGCGAACCCGGCGGAGGCGAGCAGCCAGATCAGCAGCGCGAGGACGCTGCCGGGTGTGATCCACTTGAAGCCCTTGACCCTGGCGTTCGGCGTGGCCCAGTACAGGATCGCGATCATCACGGTGACCAGCAGGACGAGCACCGGCCACTTGGCGATCGACCACACCGTCAGGGCCATGTCGCCCACGCCCAGGGCCTGGCCGGCGTGGCGGGCCAGGCCGCCGGTGAAGACGACGATCAGCGCGCTGGCCACGGCGAGGACCATCAGGACGACCGTGACGCCGATCCGCACCGGCAGGATCTTCCACACCGGGCGGCCCTCCGGCATGTCGTAGACGGCGTTGGCGGCGCGGATGAAGGCGGCCACATAGCCGGAGGCCGACCACACCGCCAGTACGAGGCCGACGACGGCCATGACGGAGCCGGTGCCGGCATTGCTCTGCAGCTGTTCCACGGCCCGGGTGAGGATGTCGCGGGCGGAGCCGGGCGCGAGGTGCCTGAGGTCGGCCAGCACCTTGCCGGTGACCGACCTGCCGGCGACGGACAGCAGCGACACCAGCACCAGCAGCGCGGGGAACAGGGCGAGAACCCCGTAGTACGTCAGGGCGGCGGCCCGGTCGGTCAGCTCGTCGTCCCGGAACTCGCGCAACGAACCCTTCAGCACGGCGCCCCACGCCCGCTTGGGCAGTTTCGCCGGGGTGTCGGGGGCGGCCTGCTCGACCTGCCGGCCGGGCCCGGCCTCGTCCGGTGCCGGGACGCGCGGCGCCTGAGTCGTGTCGCCGCCGTGGTGGTGGCGCCGGGGAAGATGCAGCTTCGCCATACCGCTCGGGTATCCCGGCCGGGCGTCCTCAAGCCCGGGCTTCCGCCGGAATCGGCCGTGGCGCCCGACTGGCCGCGGCACCGGGGCGGCCCGGAGATCGTCGGGCACGCGGGGAGGCCCGGGCCTGCCCGGCATCCGCCGCCGGGTCGCCGCACGGGACGGCGAGACGGCCGTGACCAGCCCGGGTCGCCGGTGCGGCCCCGGCTCTGGAGTGGCTCCCCCGTGTGACCGGGCTGCGCATCCGGCGCGAAGTCCTCGCGCGGTTCACCGAGTTGCCCGGCACTCTCACCGGCGCATCAGCACTGGGGCCGTTTCCCGTGGTTGGCGGCGTGGCCGCGCCGTGACTTCTTCTTCCGGCGTCGCTTCGAGGACATGGGAACCTCCAGAGGGAGAGGAAGACGATACGGGTGGAATGCCGACTGACCATCCATAACTACGCTATATCGGGACTGATCACCTCTCCACTCGCCACCCCCTTGATACGATGCGAAAAATGCCCGCCTCATGAATGTCCTCCCCGGGACCAGAGGAGCCGGAATGGCCGGTGACCCGAAGCCGATCAGTGCCACGGCTCGCCATGCGCTGGAGCAGGAACTGGCCGATCTGCGCGACGAGCGCCGTCTCGTCGCCGGAACGCTGCACGACAGCGCCGATGTCGGCGACCAGGCCGACCAGGCCGACGAGTTGCGGCGCGCCGATCAGCTCGACCGTCTGGACCGCCGTATCGAGGACATCACCGAGCGGCTGCGCCAGGCGGACGTGGCCGGGCCTCCCCCTACGGATGAGGTCGGCGTGGGCAGCACGGTCACCGTCCGCTTCGCGGACGGCGCGCAGGAGACGCTCCAGATCGGCGAGGTCGCCGAGGCCTTCGACCAGCACCTGGTCACCTGGGACAGCCCGCTCGGCCGTGCGCTGCTCGGGTGTCGCGCGGGTGACTCGGTGCACTTCGACACGCCGGACGGGCCGTCCAGTGCGGTGGTCGTGTCGATCGGGGACGGCGGTTGAAGAACTCCGGCAGCCGGGAAACGGCCGTGACCGCCTTCCGGCACGAGGTGACCGATGCCGACACCGCGGTAGCGGTGGGCAGCGGTGATGTGCCTGTTCTCGCCACCCCGCGGCTGATCGCGTGGATGGAAGCGGCCACCGTGCGGGCCGCGGCCCCCTTCACCGGATCGGGCCGGACCACCGTCGGGACGCAGGTGCGGATCCGGCATCTGCGGGCCACCCCCGTCGGGGGGCAGGTGGAGGTGAGTGCCGGGACCGCCGCCTCCGGTGCGGGCGGGCGGCTCACGTTCGCGGTGCGGGCCGTCGACGCTTCGGGGCGGCTGGTGGCGACGGGCGAGATCGACCGGGCGATCGTCGACCGGGAGAGTTTCCTGGCCCGCGTGCAGGCGGCGGACCGCTGACCGCGGGCCCGGCTGGGCTCAGACGGGCGTGTGTCCTTGGAGGTACGCGCGTACGACTGCCGGGAGCGCGGCGTCGGCGGCCTCGGCTATCGGCGCCCAGCGCACGTGCTCCGACGCGAGGACGGCTCCGCCCGACGGGGACTCGCTCAGCAGCTGGCACACCACCGCCGAGGCCCCGTCCGCCGGGGCCGTGTCGTGCGGGGCCGTGTGGTGCGGGGCCAGGGGCTCGGTGCCGTCGACGAGGTAGCCGGTGAGTTCGTAGACGACGCGCGCCGCGGTGGCCTCGGCCGGCTCGGCCGGCTGCGGAGTGCCCGACGGCAGCGTCCAGGCGTCGCCGTCCGCCACCAGCAGCAGCCGTCCGTCGTACAGGACGACCGCCTGCACCACTCCCCCGGCAGGCTCCAGCGTCATGAATGACCACCTCTCCCCCGGCGCGCCCGGCCGGTCCCCCTCCCTTACCCACGGCCGGCGCGCCCTGCACCGACACGGTGTCATCTCCCGTAACTACGCGGTCAGTACAGCACCGGCAGGTCTCCTGGACGTACCCGCACCGTGACCGGGAGGGTGGCGTCGACCTCGCCGTCGGCTCCGTAGGGGATGGGCCGGCTCGCCTCGATGCGCAGCTCCCTGCCGCGCAGGACACGCACTTCGGGGCGGTGGATGTGGGCGCCCGTCCTCAGCTCGTTCATGAGGGCGAAGAACAGCCTGCGCGGTGCCTCGCGGATCATCACCACGTCCAGCAGTCCGTCGTCGACGCGCGCGTCGGGGGCGATGAGCCGACCGGAGCCGTAGTAGGGGGAGTTGGCGGCGACGACCGTGTAGCCGCGGTGGGTGTGCTCCTCGCCGTCGACGGTGACGCGGTAGTCGGCCGCCCGCCACGTGGTGACCGCGCGCAGGCCGCCGGCGTAGTAGGAGGCGGCGCCGCGCAGCAGGCGGGCGTGGTTGGCGTGCCGGTTGGCCACGGCGTCCACGCCGGCGTAGACGCTGCCCAGGACCACGGTGCGGGGGTGGACCGCCGACTCCACCTCGATGGTGTCGACGGGCCGGGGCTCGGCGTGCAGCAGGATGTCGGCGAGTGCGGCGGGGTCCGCCGGCAGCTTCAGGGCGCGGGCGAAGTCGTTGCCGCGTCCCGCCGGCACCAGGCCCAGGACGGTGCCGGTGCCGCTCAGCGCGCCGCCGATGCCGCCGGCGATCCCGTCGCCGCCGACGGCCAGCACGATCCGGCCGCGCTCGCCGGCGCGGCGGGCGATGTCCTGGGCGTGGGCGAGGCTGTGGCTGTACTCCGTCGCCAGCCCGGCTCCTGCCTCGCGCAGCAGCCGGGCCAGGTGCAGCAGGGTCGCCGCCCCCGTGGAGCCGCCCGCGGTGGGGTTGACGACGGCGGTGAACTGTCGCATCGGTGTGCCTCCGAAGCAGGCGGATCTGAGGGGTCGGTCGTCGATGGGGTGGCGTCAGTCGGTGGGGAGCAGGACGCCCGGGTTGAGCAGGCCCTCGGGGTCCAGGCGGCGCTTGACGGCGCGCAGGGCCGAGATGCCGAGCGGTCCTGCCTCGCGGACGTACCAGTCGCGGTGGTCGGTGCCGACCCCGTGGTGGTGGGAGATGGTGCCACCGGCGGCCAGTACGGCTTCGTTGGCGGCGTGCTTGGCGGGCGTCCAGTGGGCCACCGGGTCCTCCCCCTGGGCGCTGACGACCGTGAAGTACAGGGAGGCGCCGTTCTCGTAGACGTGGGAGATGTGGCACATGACCAGGGGCGGGGTGCCGGCCTCGGTGAGGGTGTCGGTGAGTGCGGTGCGTACGGCCGTGTAGAGGTCGGGGATGCGGGACCAGAAGGCCGCGGTCTCCAGGGTCTCGGCGAAGGCGCCGACGTCGAGGAGGGCGTCGCGGAGGTACGGCGCCGAGTAGCGGCCGTGGGCCCAGCGCTCGCCCGGTTCCGCTCCGACGAGGGTGCCGCCGCAGGCGGTGAGGACGGCCGCCGCCTGTTCCCGGCGCAGCGCGGTGTCCTCGGCCGTGCCCTCGTAGCCGGTGATGGCCAGGCAGCCGGCCGTGCTCTGTGCCAGGTCGGCGCCGATGGCGTCGGGCTGGGCCAGGCCGATGAGGGTCTCGGTCTCGTCGGACAGCCGCAGCACGGTGGGCCGGGGTCCGTCCTGGGCGAGCCTACGCAGCGCGGCGGCGCCGTCCTGGAACGAGGCGAACCGCCAGCCCTCGTAGATCCGTTGCTGCGGCAGCGGGCGGATGCGTACGGTGACGGAGGTGATGACGCCGAAGGCGCCCTCCGAGCCGAGGATCAGCTGGCGCAGGTCGGGGCCGGCGGCGGAACGCGGGGCGCGTCCGGTCTCGATCGTGCCCTCGGGCGTGGCGAGGGTCAGGCCGAGGACCATCTCGTCGAAGCGGCCGTAGCCGGCGGAGGCCTGGCCGCTGGAGCGGGCCGCGGCGAAGCCGCCGATGGTGGCCCATTCGAAGGACTGCGGGAAGTGGCCGAGCGTGAAGCCGTGTCCGGCGAGCAGCGCTTCGGCCTCGGGGGCGCGCAGGCCGGGCTGGAGTACGGCGGTGCGCGAGACGGGGTCCAGGTCGAGCAGGCCGTTCATGCGGCGCAGGTCCAGGGCGACGAAGCCGGTGCGCTGGGGGGCGAGTCCGCCGACGACCGAGGTGCCGCCGCCGAAGGGGACGACGGCGAGGCCGTGCGCGGCGCAGGCGCGCAGCACGGCGAGGACCTCGTCGTGGGAGGCGGGCAGGACCACGGCCTGCGGGACGTCCGTGAAGTCCCCGGTGCGGATGCGCAGCAGGTCGGGTGTGGACTTGCCGCGGGTGTGCCGGATGCGGCTCTCGCTGTCGGTACGGACGTGGTCGGCGCCGCCGACGGCCTCGGCTAGGGCCTTGAGCGCGGCCGGAGCAGCCGTGGTGGCGGGCAGGCGGATGTCCTGGAGGGAGAGGGCGGGGGTGGTGCGGGGCTTGACGCCGAGCAGGTCGCGCAGCAGTCCGGTCACCGAGTCGGGCAGCGGTGCCGCCTTGGCCGGGTCGCCCCAGCCGTTCCACAGCATGTCCATTGAACGGTCGTCCTCACAGGTCGGTGTGCTCGGTGTGCTCGGTTCGCGCACGGCCGGTGGCCGTTCCCCGGGTAACGGCGGCTGCCCGCCCGGCCCCCGGGGCGTTACACTGTGACACATGACGCCTATTCGTCACAACGGTTCGGACAACGATCATGTGCTCGACGCGGTGCGCGACTGCGTGCTGGCCGTCGGCGTCCGCCGCACCACCCTCGCCGACGTGGCCCGCCGCGCCGGCGTGTCCCGGATGACGCTGTACCGGCGCTGGCCGGACCTGCGGACCCTGGTCGGCGATCTGATGACCCGTGAGTGGATCGACGTGGCGACCCGGGCGATCACCGAACCCGCCGACGGCACCGACACGCGCACCCGGATCGTGGACGGACTGGTGGCGGGGGTCGAGGCGTTCCGGGCGCACCCGCTCTTCCGCAAGATCGTCGACGTCGATCCGGAACTGCTGCTGCCGTATGTGCTCGACCGGCGCGGAGCCAGCCAGGAGGCACTGCTGAACCTGCTGGCCGACGCCGTGCGCGCGGGCCACGCGGACGGGTCGGTACGTCCCGGCCATGTCGAACGGCAGTCCCGCGCCCTGCTGTTGACCGTGCAGTCCTTCACCCTGTCCCTGCGCACGATGACCGACGAGGACGATCCGGAGCTCGACTCCCCCGCCTTCCTCGCCGAGTTGCGCACCCTCCTGGAGAGGACCCTCACGCCATGAGCCACACCAGGTCCCACGCGGGCTCGTCGCTCAGCGCCCACCGCCGCAGGCGGGAACTGGCCGACGCCGCGGACGGCAGGGTCGCCGACGTCCTGGTCGTCGGCCTCGGCGCCACCGGAGCCGGGGCCGCCCTGGACGCGGCGGCACGCGGGCTGGACGTCGTCGCGGTGGACGCCCACGACCTGGCCTTCGGCACCTCGCGCTGGAGCTCGAAGCTGATCCACGGCGGGCTGCGCTATCTGGCCTCCGCTCAGTTCGACGTCGCGCATGAGAGCGCGGTGGAACGCGGGGTGCTGATGACCAGGACCGCCCCGCACCTGGTGGCCGCCCAGCCGTTCGTCCTGCCGCTGACCCCGCTGGTGTCCAAGGCCCAGGCCTCGCTGGCCTGGGCCGGGTTCCGGGCCGGGGACATGCTGCGGCTGGCCGCCCGGACCCCGCGCCAGGTGCTGCCCGCGCCGCGCCGGCTGACGGCGACGGAGGCCCGGCACCTGGCGCCCTCGGTGCGCACGGCCGGGCTGCGCGGCGGACTGCTGTCCTGGGACGGCAGGGTGACCGACGACGCCCGGCTGGTCACCGCTCTGGCGAGGACCGCCGCCGCGCACGGCGCACGGGTGCTGACCCGGGTCAGGGTGCTGGAGCTGACCGGCACGGGCGCCCGCGTCCGCGACGAACTCACCGGCGAGGAGGGCGAGATCAGGGCCCGGGCGGTCATCAACGCGGCCGGGGTGTGGGCGGGCGGTCTCGTCGAGGGCATCCGGATCCGGCCGTCCCGCGGCACCCACCTGGTCCTGCGTTCGGAACGGCTCGGCACCCTGCCGGCCGGTCTGCACATCCCGATCCCCGGCGAGACCAACCGCTTCGTGCTGGTCCTGCCCCAGGGCGACGGCCGGGTGTACGTCGGCCTCACCGACGAGCCGGTCGAAGGCGGGATCCCGGACGTCCCGGAAGTGCCGGAGACGGACATCGGCTTCCTGCTGGACGTGCTCGGCTCGGTCCTGGACGCACCGGTGGCCAGGGAGGAGGTCGTCGGCGCCTTCGCCGGACTGCGCCCCCTGCTGGACACGTCCGCACCCGACGGCCCGGACGGCGCACCGGCCCGCACCTCCGACATCTCCCGCCGGCACGCGGTGCTGACCTCCCCGAACGGGGTCACGACGATCGTCGGCGGCAAGCTCACCACCTACCGGCGGATGGCACAGGACGCCGTGGACGCCGCGACCGCCGCCCGGGGCCTTCCCGCGGTCCCCTCCCCCACCGCCGCACTGCCGCTGGTCGGCGCCGCCGCACCCGCCCGGCTGCGCGCGATGTCGGCACCCCGGCGCCTGGTCCGCCGCTACGGCACCGAGGCCGAGGCCGTCCACGCCCTCGCGGCACAGGACCCCGCCCTGGCCGAGCCGGTGCTGCCGGGCCACCCGGTCACCCGCGCGGAACTGCTGTGGGCGGTCCTGCACGAGGGCGCGCTGGACGAGTCCGACCTGCTGGACCGCCGTACCCGCATCGGTCTGGTGCCGGAGGACCGCGCCGAGGTGCTCTCCGTGGCACGCGAGGTGCTGGCGGAGGCGCGGGCGGCGCGCCCCTGAACCGCAGGGCCGTGGCGGAGGCTCAGAGCAGGCGGCGGATGTCGCCGCGGACGCGGTAGAAGCCGCCCGCCGCCGGGTGCAGGGCGTCCACGACGTAGCGGGCGCCCGGCTGGCGTATCGCGCGCGGGAACTGGACCTTCCAGGAAGGGTCGTAGCCCTCGGACACCACGTGCACCCGGAGCCGGCCGCCCTCCTGCACGCACTCGACCACGACGCTTCCGGACGGTGCCCGGTCGACGGTGGCCACCGCGGCCACGGCGGTGGCGGGTGCGTAGGTCGGCAGGGCGGCGGCGAGTTTGACGTCCCGTGCCACCGGCACGGTGCCCCGCTGGGCCGCGGTGATGGCGGTCTCGCTCGCGTCGACGCACACCAGCGAGCCGTCGGTGGTCACCAGGTACAGCCGCTCGTCGCGGTACTGCATCGACAAGGCCGAGCCGCCGCCCGTGCCGAGCTTCCACAGACGCGTGCCGTCCTGGTCGAAGCAGTAGACGGACGACGCGGCGTCCCCGGCGAAGACGAACCGGCCGCCCGGGGACGTGGCGCACGAGTAGACCGCGCTGTCGCAGGCGTACGTCGCCTCGATCGCGCCGGTCGCCTTCGAGAGCCGCTGGACCACGTGGTGCCCGGTGCCCGCGTACACGGCGGCGTCCTCCTGCCAGCCGAACAGCACGCTTCCGTTGGTGGCCGTGTGCCACAACTCGCCGCCGCCGTCGGGCGCGTAGGCGGTCACACCCCGGTGGTGGCCGTGGTAGACGGCCTGGTCGTCGGCGCGGACCATCCAGGCGTGTTCGCCCTGGCTGCGGCGGGCCCACTGGTGTTCGTCCTCGTGGTCGATGACGGTGAGGCGGCCGGCGCGGTCCGAGACGTTCAGGACGCCCTCGTGGATGTCCAGCCAGAAGATGTCGACGTCGGCGGCGATGTCGTACGCGGCGAAGGGCAGTTTGGAGGAGAGGTCGTAGACCTTGCCGTCGTCACAGCCGGCGTAGATCCAGAAGTCGTCGGCGACCAGGCACTTCACTCCGTCCGGCAGGCTGAACCGGGCGAGGACGGCACCGTCGTGTCCGAGGGTGTAGACGTCACCCGCCTGATTGCCCACCCAGCAGTGCTGGTCGTCGACATGGATGCCGAACGCGGCGGATCCGGTGCGGAACCGCCACAGCACGGGTGCCACCGCCCGCGCCGTGGACGGGGCCGAGCTGACCTGACGCCGGGTCACCGCCCGCGGGGCACGCTGCCCCTGGACGGCGGGGGCATAGCCCTTGCGGACCTTCTCCCCCACCTTCTTCGCGGCGGCCGCCCTGGCCTTCTCGGCGGTCGGAAACGTCGTCGTCTGGGTCTGTCCCGCGGCGCCGATCCTTCCGTACCGCACCGTCACCACCGGACCGTCGACGGTCACCTCGTAGAACTTGTGGGCGCCGCCGCCCTCCTGCGACAGCTCCAGATACGTCGTCGACACCGTGGACGCCGTGGTCATGGCAGACCCCTCCCCAGGGCGGACCCGCGGCCGTTCCGGCAGGTCCTCACTGATCGAACCGTAAGGCCGGCCACTGACAACGGGCCGCCGTCGCCGGCCTCCACGCACGGCTACGCGAGGGCGACCAGGGCTCGGTAGTCCTCGCTCCACAGGTCGTCGGCCGCGTCCGGCAGGAGCAGGACGCGGTCGGGGCGCAGGGCGTCGAGGGCGCCCTCGTCGTGGGTGACCATCACCATCGCACCGGGATACGAGCCGACCGCGGCCAGGACCTCGTCGCGGGAGACCGGGTCGAGGTTGTTGGTCGGCTCGTCCAGCAGCAGGACGTTCGCCCCGGAGTGGACCAGTGCGGCCAGTGCCAGCCGGGTCCGCTCGCCGCCCGACAGGACACCCACGGGTTTGTCGGCGTCGTCGCCGCTGAACAGGAACGCGCCCAGCACCCGCCGTGCCTCACCGGTGTCCAGGTGGGGTGCGGTCGCACGCAGGTTGTCCAGGACCGTGCGGCCGGTGTCGAGTGTGTCGTGCTCCTGGGCGAAGTAGCCCAGGCGCAGTCCGTGCCCGTGCACCACGCGTCCGGAATCCGGCTGTTCGGCACCGGCGAGGATCCGCAGCAGGGTGGTCTTGCCGGCGCCGTTGAGCCCGAGCACGACCATGCGGCTGCCCCGTTCCACCGCCAGGTCCACGCCGTCCAGGACCCGGTGGCCGCCGTAGGACTTGGCCAGGCTGATCGCACCGAGCGGCGTCCGCCCGCACGGGGCGGGCTCGGGCAGCCGGATCCTCGCCGTCCTCTCGGTGCGCCGGGCCGGTTCCAGCCCGGCCAGCATCCGGTCGGCGCGGCGGGCCATGCTCCGGGCCATGGTGGCGGTGGCGGACCGGGCCTTCATGCGGTCCGCCTGTGCGTGCAGGGCGGCGGCCTTGCGTTCGACGCCGGCCCGTTCCCTGGTACGGCGCCGCTCCTCCGTCTCGCGTCGGGTCGTGTACGTGGTCCAGCCGGTGTTGTGGATGTCGATCGTGGCCCGTGCGGAGTCCAGGTGGAAGACCCGGTTGACGACGTCGGCGAGCAGGGCGGTGTCGTGGCTGACGACCACCAGCCCGCCCTGATGGTTTTGCAGAAAGCCGCGCAGCCATCCCAGCGAGTCGGCGTCGAGGTGGTTGGTGGGCTCGTCCAGCAGCAGGGTGCCGCGGCTTCCGGCGAACAGGATGCGGGCGAGTTCCACGCGCCGCTTCTGTCCGCCGGACAGGGTGCCGACCGGCTCGCCCATGACCCGTTCGGGCAGGCCGAGTCCGGCGGCCACCCGGGCGGCCTCGGCTTCGGCCGCGTAGCCGCCGCCCGCCTGGAAGGCGGCGTCCGCACGGGCATAGGCGTTCATCGCCCGCTCCAGCGCCGCCGGACCGGCGGCGTCGGCCATCGCCGCCTCGACCACACGCAGTTCGCGCAGCGCGGTGTGGAGGCCGCGGGCGGACAGGATGCGGTCGGTGACCGTGACGGCGGGGTCGGCGGCACGGGAGTCCTGGGCGAGGAAGCCGACCGTACCGGTGTGCGTGATCGTGCCGGCGGCAGGCCGGGACCGTCCGGCGAGCGCGGTCATCAGGGTGGTCTTGCCGGCGCCGTTGCGGCCGACGAGGCCGATCCGGTCCCCGGGGGAGACGGTGAAGGAGACGCCGGAGAGAAGCAGGCGCGCACCGGCGCGCAGCTCGACGTCACGAGCGGTGATCATGGGTAACGCTCCGAGATAGCAGGAGGACACACTTCTGGCGTGGAAGCGGGTCCTCAGCTAGGAAATTCGGGGCGTGGACATGGGGGCACGCTAACGGACGCACTCCGAGCGGCGCATCCGCTTTTCCGGGCCGGGGTCCGGGGCCCGGCCCGATGCCCGGCGCGGGAAGGCGCACCCGCGCCGGGCACGGGAACCAAGCGTTCCCGAGAGTGGTCCGCGTGCCTGGATCAGCCGGTCACCTGAGGTATCCGAGGATGGTCATCATGCCGCTCTCCGAGTGGTACTGGTTGTGGCAGTGGAGCATCCACAGGCCCGGGTTGTCGGCGTCGAAGTCGACGACGAGCTTGCGGTGGGGCAGTACCAGGGCGGTGTCCTTGCGCGTCCCCACACCGTCGAGGCCGGTGACCGCGAAGGTGTGGCCGTGCAGGTGCAGGGGGTGCCACATGTCGGTGGCGTTGATGAGGGTGAGCCGTACCCGTTCGCCGGCGCGCACCGGGTGGCGCCTGCGCGGGTCGTACGGCTGGTGGTCGAAGCGCCAGTCGAACCTCCGCATGCTGCCGGTGAGCCTGAGGCGCAGCTCCCGGTCGGGTTCACGGTCGTCCAGCGCCACGGACTCGTCCGGTACGAGACGACGCGCGGGTACGACCCTGCCGTCCAGCTCGTCCGGGCGGACGTTGCGCCCGGGAATGCTTCTGCCTCCGTCGGTGCGCAGCACGGCGAGTGCCTGGCCCTGCTTCCCCTCGGCGAGTGCGACCAGGGGGAACACGCCGTCCTCGGCGGTGACCAGGACGTCGTACCGCTCGGCCATGCCGATGAGGAGCGCGTCGGTCTCCTCGTGCTCCACGGGATAGCCGTCGGTGTGCGTGACGGTCATGGTGTGGCCGCCCAGCGCCACCCGGAAGGCGGTCTCGGAGCCCGCGTTGATGATGCGCAGCCGGACGCGGTCGCCCGGGCGGCACCGGAACACCGCGGGGTTGGCCGGCAGTCGGCCGTTGACGAGGTAGTACGGGTAGGCCACGCTCCCGCCGGGACTGTCGAGCATCCGGCTGTACGAGGTGCGCAGCACTCGGGAGGGACCGGTCGGCAGACCACCGCGTCCGGAACCCATGGCCATGCCTCCGCGCCCCATGGACATGCCGGTTCCGGGCTGGAGCTGGTCGAGCACGCGGTCCGGGGTGGAGCCGTTCACGCCGTCGACCCAGTCGTCCAGGACGACGACCCACTCCTTGTCGTAGGAGAGGGGTTCCCTGGGGTCGTCGACGATGAGCGGGGCGTACAGCGCCCGGTCGGGCTGGACTCCGACATGGGAGTGGAGGAAGTAGGTGCCCGGGTGGGAGACGGCGAAGCGGTAGGTGAAGTCGGCCCCCGGGCGGATGGCGTTCTGGGTGACGGCGGGGACGCCGTCCATGTCGTTGCGCAGGTGCACTCCGTGCGCGTGGAGCGTGGTGGCGGCCGGCAACCGGTTGGCGAGGGTGAGGTTCAGGACGTCTCCGGCGGTGACGCGCACCACCCGGCCGGGCAGCGTGCCGTCGTACGCCCAGCTCCGGACGGTCCGCCCGCCCAGGTCAAGCGTGGCCTGGCCGGCGGTGAAGGCAAAGCTGCGCACGGGGCCGGATCCGCGTCTCCGCTCGGCGGCCAGGACTTCCGGACCCGACGGGTCGACATAGGTCCCGGGTCCCGGCGGGCCGAAGGCGGATCCGCCGAGCGCGGTCCCCTCGGGGGCGCGGTGGGGGCGGAGAACGGAGTCGGGACGGACGGGCAGGAGTCCCGCGCCGGCGGCAGCGAGCGGGGCACGGAGCAGAGTACGCCGCGAAGGTGTGTGCATGGCTGTAATAAGACACAATTTGCGGCGGGATAGGGGGAAATGCGCCGTGCGCGTCGGTGATGTCGGACTCCGTGACCCGGTCGGCGGGCGGTACGTCGGGCCGCGCCGCGGACGGCCGGCGGCGACGGCGCCTCCGGTTCCGGGAACGCCGGTGCGCCTCGCACGGCCCGGCTGTTGAGCGGCGCCGCCGCGGCGGCGCGCCGCAACCCCCCTCAGCCGCCGACGAGTTCCGTGAACCGGCGAGTGTCGATGTTGCCGCCGGAGGCGATGACGCCGATGCGGGGCGGGAGGTTGTCGACGTGGCCGGCCAGGAGTGCGGCCAGGCCGGTCGCGCCGCTGGGCTCCAGGACGATCTTCATGCGTTCGAAGGCGAAGCGCATGGCACTCACGATGTCCGCGTCGCTGACCAGGGCGATGGCGTCGACGAGGCGCCGGTTGATCTCGAAGGTGATCTCGCCGGGCGTGGGCAGGGCCTGGCCGTCGGCGATGGTCCGGGGCACGGGCAGGGTGACACGGGCGCCGCTCTCCAGGGAGCGCCGGGTGTCGTCACCCTCTTCCGGCTCCACACCGATGATCCGGATGCCGGGGTGCAGGGCCTTGGCGGCGGTGGCGCTTCCGGCGATCAGGCCGCCGCCCCCGACGGGTACGACCAGGGCGTCGAGCGGGCCGGTCTCGTCGAGGAGTTCGAGCGCCGCGGTGCCCTGTCCGGCGATGACATCGGGGTGGTCGTAGGGCGGGATGAGGGCGAGGCCGCGGTCCTCGGCCAGCGCCGTACCGAGCGCGGTGCGGTCCTGTGTGTAGCGGTCGTAGGTGACGATCTCGGCACCGTATCCGGCGGTCGCCTCGCGCTTGGAGCGCGGGGCGTCCTCGGGCATCAGGATGACGGCGCCGGTGCCGAGTTCGCGGGCGGCCAGGGCGGTGGCCTGGGCGTGGTTGCCGGAGGAGTAGGCGGCGATGCCCTTGGCCAGCTGTTCCGGGGAGAGCCGGGCGGCTGCGTTGTAGGCGCCGCGGATCTTGAAGGCGCCGGCGCGCTGGAAGTTCTCGCACTTGATGAACACCTCGGCGCCGACGAGGGCGTTCAGGGTGCGCGAGGTGAGGACGGGGGTGCGGTGGGCGACGCCTTCGATGCGCGCGGCGGCCGCACGGACATCGTCGAACGTTACGCGTGGAGTGGCGGCGGCCATGGGCGGTCTCCTCGTCAGGCGGCTTGGACTAATTTTCTACTTCTGGATTTGAACTCTAGATATACGTACGCCCGTCTGTCCAGGAATCGGCCAGACGGGCGTGGGGCGGCGTGGACCGCAGTCGGTCTCAGTGACCGCTGATCCCCCTGGGCGTGTACGGCTCCTCAAGCTCCCGGATCTCGTCGTCGGTGAGCCGGAGGTCGAGCGCGGCGAGCGCGTCCGGGATGTGATGCTCCTTGGTGGCGCCGACGATGGGTGCGGAGATGCCCGGGCGGGAGGCCACCCAGGCCAGGGCCACCTGGGCGCGCGGGACACCGCGGCGGGCGGCGATCGCGGCGACGGCGTCGACGATCCGCTTGTCCTCCGGCTGGTACAGGGTCCGGCCGAAGGCGTCCGTCTCGCTGCGGACGCTGGCGGCGTCCCAGTCGCGGGTGAGGCGGCCGCGGGCGAGCGGGCTCCACGGGATCACGCCGACGCCCTGGTCGGCGCAGAACGGCAGCATCTCGCGTTCCTCCTCGCGGTAGAGGAGGTTGTAGTGGTTCTGCATGGACACGAACTTCGTCCAGCCGTGCCGCTCGGCGGTGTGCTGCAGCTTGGCGAACTGCCAGGCGTACATGGAACTCGCCCCGATGTAGCGGGCCTTGCCGGCCCTGACCACGTCGTGCAGCGCCTCCATGGTCTCCTCGACCGGGGTGTGCGGGTCGAAGCGGTGGATCTGGTAGAGGTCGACGTAGTCCGTGCCGAGGCGGCGCAGGCTGTGGTCGATCTCGGTCATGATCGCCTTGCGGGACAGGCCCGACCGGTTGGGGCGGTCGCTGCGGGCCGCGCCGTTCTCCACCGCGAAGTAGACCTTGGTGGCGATCACCACCTCCTCGCGCCGGGCCATCTCCCCGAGCGCCCTGCCGACGATCTCCTCGCTGGTGCCGGCGGAATAGCTGTTGGCCGTGTCGAAGAACGTGATCCCCGCGTCCAGGGCCTGGCGGATGAGCGGTCGGGCGGCGTCCTCGTCCAGGGTCCACGGGTGCGGCCCCCGGTCGGGAACGCCGTAGCTCATGCAGCCCAGCGCCAGCCGGGAGACCTCCAGGCCGCTGGTGCCGAGCTTGACGTACTCCATGGTGCGGTTCCCCTCGTCGGTGTGGTCCCGCCGAGTGCGCCGCAGCGCGGGGCTGGGGACCGGACGGGACTTCTCCGTCTGCGTGATCATGATCGTATCGGTGCGGGCCCGGCCGACGCGGCGTCGGTCCGGGCCACGCTTCCACAGGTTCGGGCCACGGCTCATGTCGCCCGTGCTCACTCACGTCAGCCCCGCCCGAGCTGCCGTGCATCGCCCCAGGAGCCTTCGGTGGACGGGACGACCTGACGGGGCCTCAGCCGCGTTCGAGAAGGGCGATCCCGAGGTCGCTGGCCGCGTAGTTGACCTCGCGCCGGTAGCGATGGCTGGTCACCAGGCCCGCCTCCCGCAGGACCGCGAGGTGCTGGGAGACCGCGCCCAGGCTCAGGCCGGTGCGGGCGGCCAGCTGGGTCGTGGTGGCGGGCGAGCTGGTGTAGCTCAGCAGCTGGGCCCGGCTACGGCCCAGGAGGCGGGCCAGGCTGTCCCCGGCCGGGTCCCGGCGCTCCCACAGGGTGCCGACGGCGCGGGCGGGGTAGACCAGGGCGGGCTGGGCCGGGCCGTCCTCGGTGAGGAAGCGGCAGCGGACCGCGAACGCCGTGGGTGCCAGGGTGATCCCGGCGCCGCCCAGGCCGGGGTCGGACTCGGGCAGGTCCGGCGAGAGCAGGGTGTCCCCGGACCAGGTCAGTGCCGGGTTCAGGCCGGCGAAAACGTGCCGGATTCCGTCCTCCGCCAACTGCCGGGTCCGGTAGGCGATGTCCGCCTCCAGCACCGCGCGGATCCGCGGCCAGTACGGCTGGACCGCGGCCCCCCACCAGGCCCGTACCGCGTCCAGGAGCCCGGGAGCCGGGGGCAGGAAGACCAGTTCCTCCTCGATCTCGGCGAGCGGACAGCGCGGCGGTGGCGTGCGGACCAGTGACTTCAGGGGCGCGGTCCGCTCGGCCAGGTCCGCGTCCCGCAGCAGGGTCAACGCCGAGCGGATCCACGGCAGATGCACCACGTGCATGCCCGGGTCCAGGGCCGCCCGGTAGCTGGCGACCGTCTCCCACAGCGGTGACATCGCGAACCTGACGTTGGCGATGTCGTCCACACCGAACCGCACGGCACCCATGCCGTCTCTCCCCCGCCGGTCACCGATGTTTTCGCCCAGACTAAAACAATGGCGGCCGCGGCACTACGCTGGTGATCTTCCCGTATGACTCCATCCCGGTTGCCCGGCCTCAAGCCGTCCCGCTCCAGCCTCCGCTTCCACCCCGACTTCCGCAGATTCTGGACCGCGGACTCGGTCGGCCAGGCCGGTGCCGCGGTGACGCTGGTCGCCCTTCCCCTGGTGGCCATCGGCACGCTGGACGCCGGGCCGTTCGAGACGGGTCTGCTGGTCGTCTTCGAGTACCTCGCCTTCCTGGTCATCGGCCTGCCCGCCGGCGCCTGGGTGGACCGCGTCCGCCGCCGTCCGGTGATGATCGCCTGTGTCCTGGCCCGGGCGGTCCTGCTCGGCTCGATCCCGGTCGCGTACTGGCTGGACGTCCTGACGATGGGCCAGCTGTACGCCGCCGCGTTCGGCATGTCGGTGTGCACGGTCTTCTTCGACGTGGCCTACCAGAGCTATCTGCCGCATCTCGTCGAGGACGGCCGGCTGCTGGAGGCCAACGTCAAGCTGGAGGCCACCCGCAACATCGCCCAGGTCGGCGGGCCGGGCCTGGGCGGTGTGCTGGTCGGGGCGCTGACGGCGCCGGTGGCCATCGTCGTCGACGCGGTCGGCTTCGTGACCTCGGCGCTCTTCCTGTCGAGGATCCGCGGCAGCGAGACCGGACCCGAGGTCCGCCCCGAGGCGAGCCTCCGGTCCGAGATCGCCGAGGGGCTGCGGTTCGTCTTCGGCAACCCGCTGCTGCGGGCGATCACCCTGACCGCCGCGATCTCCAACCTGGCCGCCATGATCGGCGCGTCGATGCTGCTGGTGCTGCTCAACGGCGAGTTGGGGCTGTCGCCGTTCCTGTGCGGGCTGGTCTTCACCGCGGAGGCGGTGGGCGGTCTGCTCGGCAGCCTGCTCACCGCGAGGATCGCCGCCCGGATCGGGCAGGGTCCCGCGATGTGCCTGTCGGTGACCGTGAGCGGCCTGCTGTGGATGCTGGCGCTGCCGATGTTCCAGCCCGACTGGCGGTTCGCGGTCGGTGTCGCGCTCCAGGGCCTCGGCTGGGTGGTGTTCATGACCTTCAAGATCAACTCTGTTGTCTTCCGGCAGCAGTTGTGCCCCAGGCCGCTGCTGGGCCGGATGACGGCGTCGGTCCGTTTCGTGGTCTGGGGAGCCATGCCGGTGGGTGCGCTCCTGGGCAGCGCGCTGGGGCAGAGCATCGGGGTGCGGCAGGCCATGTGGGTCGGAGTACTGGGGGAACTGCTCGCCGTGATCCCGGTGTTGCTCTCACCGCTGCGCACGGTACGCGAACTGCCCGGCAGGCTCACGGATGCGGACACCGAGGCTCCGGCCTGCGCCTCAACTCCCCGTTGACGCCTTCCGTGACGTCCGCGGAGACGTTCACCGCCACGGGGGGCACACAGGCAGGTTCCTATTCATACGTGCTGTTCTGGGACGGTCTTTCCGGGACGGTCCGATCGGCTGGTTGGAACCGCAGCCGAACCACACCACGCTCAGCAGCCCGGACGCCGCGCCCGACGAGGGGCTCGCAGGCGCAGCGATACGCCGAGCGCCGCTTCCCGCACAGAGCGACCCAGGGGGTCTCGGGGCGGACGTCACGCTCCCGGGTAGCGGCACCCGGCCCCGCCCGACAGCCGCTGAACGCCGGTCACTGTTCCACCGGCGGTGGCCGTGCGGCAGGGGCGAGGAGGGCGGCACATCCGGCAGGGCCTGGACGGGGGCGCATCCGGCCGGGGCTGGGGCGGAGAACATCCGGCGGGGCCTGGAGGGGGCGCATCCGGCCGGACCTGGTGCGGAGAACATCCGGCGGGAACCGGGCCAGGCATTCCGGGCCGCAACCGAAGCGGGACGGCACGCACCGGGTCTGAGCCGGGGCGGGGACGCGTACACGCCTGGAATCGCGACGGGGACACAACCGGTCCGAACCGCACCCGGAGACGGCTGGGCCAGCGCCGAAGCCGGACGGCATGGCGCAGGCCCGAGCCGGGACCAGAGGACACACGCCCCCGGAGCCGGGGACCGGGGACCGGGGACGAGGCATCGGGGACCACGGAGCCGGGCCGGAGACCGGCGAGCAGGACTGGGCTCTGAGGTCCGGGGTCTAAGGTCCGGGGTCTGCTGGGGTCTGGGGTCTGGAACGAGTCCACCTGGGACCCAAAGATCCGAGGCCAGGGACCGGCGACCAGGACCGGGGTTCGGGGTTCGGGGTCTAAAGTCCGGGGTCCGGGCTCTGGCCGGGGGCTGGGCCAGACCGGAGCAGGGACCGGTGATCGGGGCCAGGACCGGAGCGGGGGCCGGGCACCAGGACCGGGGCAGGGGCTGGGGGCCGGGGGCCGAGACCGACGGCCGAGACCGGAGTGGGGGCCAGATGTCAGGACCGGAGCGGGCGCCGGGCGCCGGGACCGGAGCAGGGACCAAGGGCCGGGGCCAGGGCCAAGGGGCCGAGACTGGGCCGGAGCGGGGACCGGGCGCCGGGCGCCAGGTCCGGAGCAGGGACCGAGGGCCGAGACCGGGGGCCGGGACCGGAGCGGGGGCCGGGCGCCGGAGCGGGGGCCGGGCGCCGGAGCGGGGGCCGGGCGCCGGGGCGGGGGCCGGGCGCCGGGGCGGGGGCCGGGCGCCGGGGCCGGCGAAACAACCGCCCAGAATCGCAATCCGGTGCGGGGCGGAAACAGGCGCGGGACGGTCTGCATCAGGTCCGACCGAGCCGGGACGGAAGGGCGGGGAACGACCCGAGCGCATGGTTTTACCGTTCCCCGCCCCGGTGCGTCGGCCCGCCTCGTCACAACACGGGGGGACGACTCCGCGACCGGTCGGACGAACCTTCGACTCACCGATCTTGTACAGACCCTCCGACGCCGGCCGCCCACGGGCCAGCGGAGCCGGTCCGGCCGGGTGACGCGCGCACATCGCACACCGGCCGCATGGCCTGCCCCGCCTGAGCACCGGCACCCGCTTCCCCCGCCACCACCGCTGCCTCGGGTGACCTGGACGCCGCAGGCGGCGGAACGGGCCGCCGGGGCCACGGCGGCAGCTCCGCACCGCATGTGCCCGGCCTGGCGGTGATGCCGGGGCTGTCGGTCAAGTGCCGCTCACATCAGCGCCAGTTGACGGGGGAAGCGACACCGGCGAGCCGCATCCCGCGCGGATCCACGACGGCGTGGCCCGCTGGAACACCTGAAACCCGGATCCCCGGTACCGGCGCTCCGCCGGTACCCGCACGCGCCGCCCCCCTTGACCGACCCCCCACCGACCGCTCCATACTGGCGGCCAAATCGATTTGGCCACATCGGTTTGGCCGCCGTCCACGGCCGGATCGTCGAGGCCTGAGCCGAGCGAGCCGAACGGAGCCCGCGCGTGTCCAGTCCCGTACATCCCGTCGACGAGTCCCGCCCCCTCGGACGAATCCTGCTCTTCGGTGTGCAGCACGTCCTCGTCATGGCGGCCACACCGATCTCCGCGATCTTCCTGATGAGCGCCACCCTCCGGCTCAGCCCGGACACCACCGTCGACCTGCTCTCGGCTGCCCTGCTGCTGTCCGGGATCGGCTCGCTCGTGCAGTCCCTGGGCCCCTGGAGGTTCGGGCCACGGCTGCCGTTCGTGATGCTGCCGGGCGGGGCGCCACTGATCCTTTTCCTGTCGATCGCGCAGCAGCACGGGCTGCGCACGGCGACCGGCGCGGTGCTCCTCACCGCCGCCTTCACCTTTCTGGTGCTGCCGCTGTTCGCGCGCCTGCTGAGATTCTTCCCGCCGCTGGTCATCGGCACGATGATCGTGATCGTCGGAGTCAACCTGGTGAAGGTCGGCGCACTGCTGGTCACGGGGCAGCCCGGCACGCCGGACTTCGCGGATCCGGCCCGGCTGGGGCTCGCCTTCGCCACCATCGCCCTCATCGTCGTCTTCACCCGGCTGCTGCGCGGGGTGCTGCGGCAACTCGCCGTCCTGCTCGGCCTCGCGGCCGGCACGGCCCTCGCCTGCGCCCTCGGGCAGGTCCACCCGGGCGCCGCCCTGTCGGGCCAACTGGTTGGTGTGCCGAGGCCGTTGCCGTTCGGCACACCCGTCTTCGACCTGCTCGCCGCGCTGCCGCTGCTGCTCTACAGCCTCGCGTCCATGGCGGAGGCGACCGGGCAGACCGTCATCAACGCGGAGGCGGTCGGCAAGGACATCGACGTGCGGGCCGACGTGCCGCGCACGGTCCGCGGGGACGCCCTGACCTCACTGCTCGGCGGTTGTTTCGGGCTGCCGCCGATGGTGACCAGCGGGGAGAACATCGGCATCGTCCGGGTCACCGGCGTGCGCAGCCGGTATGTCACGGCCGCCGCGGGCGTCGTTCTCGTCGTCCTCGGCTTTGTGACCCCGGTCGCCCGGGTGATCAGCGTGATGCCGCCGGCCGTGGTCGGGGGCGCCGCGATGGTCGTCTTCGCGGTGATCACCGTACTGGGTGCGCAGATGCTCGGCCGGGCCCGGCTGGCGGACCACACGGCCGCCATGACCTGCGCGGTCGCGCTCGCCCTCGGCCTGCTGCCGATCCTGGTCCCCGGCGTCTACGCCGGGTTCCCGTCGGACGTGAGGATCCTGCTGGAGAGCGGGGTCGCCGTGGGCGCCCTCGTCGCCGCCGTCCTCAACGTCGTCTTCCACCACCTGGGACGGCACCCCGCGGACACCCGTGCCGCCGCGCCGGCCGAGGCGCCGGGGCCGACCGCACATGTCTGACCTCCCCCACAGCCCGCTCTCCCCCTCTCCCCCCTCTCCCCCTCTCGAACAACGGAGAAGCATGACCGACCTGACCCCCGACCGGCTCCGCCAGGACTCGCTACTGCTGGTCCCCGATGTGACGCTCACCCCCGACGGCCCGCTGGAACTGCACGCGGTGGTCGTGCGGGACGGCGTGTTCCGCGCCGTCGGCCCGGTCGAGCGGATCGTCCGTGAGCACCCGTCGCTGACCCCCGTCCGGCTGCCCGGGCAGGTGCTGATGCCGGGCTTCGTCGACGCCCACCACCACCTGACGCAGAGCTTCGGCGGTGCGCTCGCCTTCGGGGAACCGTCGGAGATCTTCCGCCGGGTGTGGGTGCCGCTGGAGCAGGCCCTGGACGAGGAGTCGGCGTACGTCGCCGCGAAACTGGCCGCGTTGGAGTCCCTGCGGGGCGGTTTCACGACGGTCGCCGAGGCGGGGACCCGGGCCGCGGTGGACGTGGACGTGGTGGCCTCGGCCGCACGCGACGCGGGTATCCGCTGCGTGCTGGGGCTGGTCTGCAACGACGCCTCGGACGGCACCGGCGACGACGCGGATCCGCGGGCCGTGCTCGCCGCAGCCGAGCGGCACCTCGCGCGCTACGGCACCGACGACCTCGTCCATCCCTCGCTCGCCGTCTCCGTACCGGAGGCCGCGACCGCACGCACACTGGCGGCGACGGCGCGACTCGCCGCCGACGCGGGGACGGTCGTACAGATCCATGTGAACGAACACCTCGTCGCGGTCGAGCGTTCCCTGGTCCGGCACGGGCTGCGGCCTCTGGAGTATCTGTGCCATGTGGGCGCGCTGGGCCCGCAGTTGCTGGCCGCGCACGCGACGCTGCTCACCCCGGCCGAGGTCTCGCTGCTCGCGGACAGCGGCACGGCGGTGAGCTACAACCCGGTCGCCAGCGCGTGGAAGGGCAACGCCGTCGCCCCCGCGACCACCTTCGCCGAGCGCGGCATCCGGTTCGGCCTGGGCACCGACGGGACACGCGGGGACGGCTTCCGGCTGGCGGACGCGGCGGAGTTCGCCCAGCGGCTCACCTACGGCCTGGCCAGCGGCGACTCCTCCTGCGGCGCCGGCTGGACGTGGTGGGAGCGGGCCACGGCGGGCGGCGCGGACGCGGTCGGACTCGGCGGGCGCACCGGACGTATCGTGCCCGGTGCCGCCGCGGACTTCCTCCTGGTGGATGTCGGGGGCCCGGAGATGCAGCCGTCCTGGGACCTGCCGTGGGAGCTGGTCCGGCGCGGCAACCGCGACCAGCTCACCGCCGTGTTCGTCGCCGGCCGGCTGCGCCTGTGGCAGGGCTGGCCACCGGACTGGGACGGCCCGGCACTGGTGCGACGGGCCGCCGAACTGGGCCCGCGCGTGGTGCGGCGCGCCGGGGTGACCCGGGCCCATCCGACATCGGTGACCGCGCGGCAGCGGGCGGCGGCGCCGGACACCGCCGCGTCCCCGCGCAGCACCCTCCCCGCCGGGGACCCGCCCGCCGTCCCACCGGCCCCTGGGCACCCGTACGGCTCCGTCCTCCGCACGCCCTGTCCCGGTGGGCGGCGATGAGCGCCGGCACTCTGGCGGTGCTGGCGCTCACCGTCGCGGCGGCGGCGTTCGTGCAGGGCGCCAGCGGCCTCGGGTTCGCGCTGATCGTCGCGCCGGTCGCGGGCCTCGTCGATCCGGCGCTGCTGCCGGTGTTCGTGCTGACCGCGATGATCCCGCTCAATCTGTACGTCGCCTGGCGCGAGCGGCACAGTCTCGATCTGCGCGGCGCCCGGTGGATCACGGCGGCGCGGCTGACGGCGACGCCTGCGGGGCTGGCGCTGCTGTGGGCGATTCCGCCGGGCGCCCTCGGAGCCGTCGTAGGCGCGGCCACGGTACTGGCGGCCGTCGTGAGCCTCGTCGTGCCGTCGTTCGTGCCCGGGCGCGGAGCCTATGTGGGCGCCGGCGTCGTCACCGGGCTGACCGAGACGGCGACGGGGGTGGGCGGACCGCCCCTCGCCCTCGTCTACCAGCACCGGCCGCCGGGCGAGCTGCGGGCGACGGTCGCCGCCTGCTTCCTGGTGGGCGAAGTCGCCTCGCTCCTCCTGCTGTTCGTCACCGGGCGGGGGCGTGCGGCGGACATGGGCTGGGCGCTCCTGCTGCTGCCCGCGCTCGCCGCGGGAGCCTGGCTGAGCCGGCTCGCGCACCGGCGTGTCGACGCCCGGCGGATGCGGGCCTTCGTGCTCGTCTTCGCCCTGGTGTCGGGGGTGGTGCTGATGACGGGGACGTGACAGTACGCGGCCGGACCGGCCGCGCTCCCCTCCGGTCGGACGGGCCCTGTTCCAGCCCATCGCCGGACGGACCCCGATCCGCCCCGCCGCCGGACACGCCCGATCCGCCCCGCCGCCGGATACGCCCGGTCCACCCCCTGCCGGCTACGCCCGGTCCACGCGGTTGCCGCATGCGCCCCGTTCCGCATCGCTGCCGGACCGCGGGCCCCTGGCTACGCCGTCCCCGTGCGTGTCCCTCCGGGCTCGGGCGGTGGGCGGCGCAGTGACGAGGCGCGCGGCACGAGCCGGGGTGCGGTGGAGGGCGGCTCGCCGCCCGTCGCCGCGGGCCCGACCGTGCCGGTGGCCGGTCGCGCGCCCAGCCGGGCGAGCAGCAGTTCCACCGCGTCCGCGGCGGCCCGGTCCAGCCGCAAGTCGACCGCGGTGAGCGGCGGTTCGCAGGTCCGGGCGCGCAGTCCGTCGTACCGGGTGACGACCATGACGTCGTCGGGCACACGGCGTCCCGCCTCCCGCAGTGCCCGTACGGCGCCGACCGCGAAGGCGTCGACCAGCACGCACAGCGCGTCGACGCCGGGATGCTCGGCGAGCAGCTCGGCGCACCGGTCGTACCCCGCCTGCTCGCCGCCGTCCTCCGGGGCGGTCGCGACGATCGGCGGCCAGCCGTGTGCCGCGGCGGTCCGTTCGTAGGCCGTGCGGGCGTCGACCGAGGAGTGGCGGGTGCCCGCGCCGACGATGAGTGCCGGGCTGCGGGCGCCCTGGTCGCGCAGATGGTCCAGGAGCAGTTCGACCACCCGGCCCCCGTGCAGGTCCACGTAGGGGGCGTCGTCGCCGGGCGCGGTGGGCCGGCCCAGGGCGACGTACGGCAGTCCGCGCTCGCGCAGTTGGGCCACGGCCGCGTCGTCCGCCTCCGGCTCGACCACGATCGCACCGTCGATGTCGACGGAGTACAGCGCGGATCCGGACTGCACCGGCGGGATCAGCACCAGGGCGTAGTCGTGGACGAGGGCCCGTTCGGCCGCTGCGGCGGCCACCTCCATGTAGAAGCCGAGCCGTGCGGGGCCGCCGGCCACCGCGAACGGCATCGAGGACGCCAGCGCGATGGCCTTGGCCTGGCCCCGGCGCAGCCGCTGGGCGCGCAGGTTGGGCCGGTACCCCAGCTCGGCGGCGATCTTCTTGATGCGTTCGCGGGTACGCGGGTCGACCTTGCCGATGCCGTTGAGGGCGTGGGACACCGTGGTCCGCGACACCGACGCCGCGGCGGCGACGTCGGCGATCGTGGGCCGGCGAGCGCCGTGGGACGTGGTCATGGGCCCATCTTCGCAAGCCCCGCCCCGCGGAGCCACCACGGCCCCGCACCGGCACCGGGCGCCTCGCAACGGGCGCCGCGGGTACGGGCGTTCACGGGTCGATGCCACGTCGGACACACGCGCTGCCGCCGAGGGGTTGGACGGCCGGACCGTCATGGACATCGCGCTCGGTGAGGAGTCGTGGGGCTGCTGAGCCCGGACGACCTCGTGCGGGACCATCCGCCGGGGTTCGCCGGGGGCGGCCGGGACACGATCACCGCACGGCACTCCGTGGGGCCACACCGCGCCGCCGCGGACCGCCGACCGGCCCGCCGGGGGTCGCCTTCGACCGGGGCCCGGCCGCGCTGTTCACGCTGATCCGTGCCGCGGACTCCGACGCGGAGTGGGTTCGGGGGCAGCGGGCGGCCTGTCTCGGCCATGCCGGGTATCCGCTGGTCGCGGAGATCATCACCGGCCGCATCGGCACCGGCTTCGCCGCCTTCCCGCGCGGCCGCCGCCCCCTTCAACGGCTCCGCACCGCTCTCCGCCCGCACCCGCGACCCGCCTCGGCATCGTAGCCACGCTTGGTGGGGCTCACGTGATGGTGCGACTCTGGGTGGAGAGGTCTGGGACGAGGGGAATCCTGGAGGGCCGATGGGACGCGACGTCCCGGCGCTCGTCTTCACCCGCGAGGACCGCCGCCGGTACCGGATCAAGATGCACGAGTGCCTCGACGCGCTGGCGCTGATGCTGCGCGAGTCACGGTTCGAGTCCGAGCGGCCGCAGGTCGGCCTGGAGATCGAGCTGAATCTGGTGGGCGAGGACGCCGAGCCGGCGATGCGCAACACGGATGTGCTGAAGGCGATCTCCGACCCCGCCTGGTCCACCGAGCTGGGCCGGTTCAATCTGGAGATCAACGTGCCGCCCCGGCGGCTGACCGCGGGCGGGCCCGACGCATGGGAGTCGGAGATCCGCGCCGCGCTGAACCACGCCGACGAACGGGCCGGGTCGATCGGCACCCGGCTGATCATCATCGGGATCCTGCCCACCCTGCGCCAGGACGACATCGGCGCGGAGACCCTGTCGGAGAACCCGCGCTACCAGCTCCTGAACGACCAGATCTTCGCGGCCCGGGGCGAGGACCTGCGCATCGAGGTGGACGGTGTGGACCGGCTGCACACCTACGCGGACACCATCACCCCGGAGGCCGCGTGCACGAGCACGCAGTTCCATCTCCAGGTGTCTCCCGACGAGTTCGCCGGCTACTGGAACGCGGCACAGGCCATCGCCGGGGTCCAGGTGGCGCTGGCGGCGAACTCGCCGTTCCTGTTCGGCAAGGAGCTGTGGCACGAGACCCGCATCCCGCTGTTCGAGCAGGCCACGGACACCCGGCCGGAGGAGATCAAGGTGCAGGGCGTACGGCCCCGGGTGTGGTTCGGAGAGCGGTGGATCAACAGCGTCTTCGACCTCTTCGAGGAGAACCTGCGCTACTTCCCGGCGCTCCTCCCGCTGTGCGAGGAGCAGGACCCGGTGGAGACGCTGGATCGCGGAGACGTCCCGGAACTCGGTGAACTGACCCTGCACAACGGCACGATCTACCGCTGGAACCGCCCGGTGTACGCCGTCTCGCACGACGTCCCGCACATCCGGGTGGAGAACCGGGTGCTGCCCGCCGGACCGACCGTCGCCGACACCCTCGCCAACGGTGCCTTCTACTACGGGCTCACCCGCGCCCTGGTGGAGCAGGACCGGCCGGTGTGGTCGCGGATGTCGTTCGCGGCCGCCGAGGACAATCTGCACACCGCCGCCCGGCACGGCATCGACGCCCTGCTGTACTGGCCCGGGATGGGCGAGGTACCGGTGCCGGAACTGGTCCTGCGGCGGCTGCTGCCGCTGGCGCACCGGGGCCTGGAGCACTCCGGGATGGACGAGGCGTGGCGGGAGCCGCTGCTCGGCATCATCGAGCAGCGCTGTGTGACGGCGCGCAACGGCGCCGTGTGGCAGAAGGAGATGTTCCACCACCTCGACGCCACCGAGCACGCGGGCCGGCACGAGGCGCTGCGCCGGATGACCCAGCTGTACATGGACTACATGCACCTCAACGCGCCCGTCCACACCTGGCCGGTGGACTGATCCGGCGCTCGACGAGGCCGACGGGGTTGCGCCGGAAGCCCCGGGGCGGGTACGGCGCCAGCCCCCGGCCGAGAGCGAGGCCGACGTGTGCGGGAGGGGTGGGCTGATGGGTACCGGGCTCCTTGTACGACTGCCCTCGCACCCTGGAGTGGCGGCCCGCTGGTGATCAGCAGCGGGCTGAAGCATGCACGGGCTGAGCCCGCGCCCCTCGGCGAGTCCGCGAGCTGGTCCGCCTGCCGCGCCGGGACCGGGAGTCTGGCCCCGCTCCTCAGGCGAGCACCAGGACGACGGGCACGCCCGGGCACGGCACCAGGCGCAGGTCGCCGTGCCCGCCGGGCCGGGCCGCGCGGAGCGCTTCGGCGAAGTCGGGGCCCTTGGTGAGGGAGCCGGCCAGACGGGCGGGGTCGGCGGAGGCGGCGACCCGGCCCCGCGCGTTGACCAGATGGGCGGGACGGGGCAGGCGCCGCAGGAGGGGGAGGACGGCCGCCTCGAAGTGGCGGAGGTAGACGTCCGCGGCGGCCACCCCGGCGAACCGGCCTTCCCACAGCACCGGTTCGGACAGGGTGAGGCTGTACTCGTCGGAGCAGAGGTAGTCGACGTAGGGTCCGGCCACCGCCCGGCGCCCGGTGTCGCGGGGCAGCGTGAACCAGTCCCAGTGCGTGTAGTCGGAGTACGCCGACTGACCGGGATCGAGGTCGAGGAGGAGCGGTCGGACATCACCGTCCGTGCCCGACTGCCACCACTCCAGCCAGGCGGGCGCGTCGGCCAGCAGGCCGGGGGCCGCGACGAAGCCGACGCCGGAGACCAGTTCCCCGCGGGTCAGGCGCAGATGCAGGCCGGGGCGGAGGGCGGCGAGGTCGGCGCTGGCGGGCCGTCGGCCCTGTGCGGCCGCCCGGTGGAGGAGGGCCTCGGTGTCGGCGCGGGTGGCGGCGACGGTCTCGAAGACGGCCTCCAGCGCACCGCCGACCTGTGCGGCCACCCAGGCCTCCGTCTCCGTGTCGAGGGTGGCGGTTCCGGGCCTGACGCCCATGGTGTCCTCCAGCGGCCGGGAACCGGACGCGGCGCGGTCAGAGGGTGAGGCGTACGGCGACGAGCCGCGCCGTCGACTCCCTGACGCACCGCTCGGCCAGCGTGCCGGCCGTTTCGTGGGCCCCATCCTGCACGGCGGCGATGACGGAGCGGTGACGGTCCGCAACTTCTTCACGATATGCGTCGTCGGCGAGGACGAGGCACGGCAGTGCGCCGATCTCGCTCTGCAGGGCGACCTGTTCGCGGGTCAGGCGGGCGGACTGGGCGGCCGCCGCGAGTTCGACGTGGAAGCGGCCGTACAGCCGGCTGCGTGCCGCCGCGCCCTCGGCCCGTGTCAACTCCTCAGCTGTTCGCCGGAGTTGGCGGAGGTCGTCGGGTTCGGTGCGCTCCGCGGCGAGGCGGGCGGCAGCTCCGGACAGGGCGGCCCAGTGGTCCCCCAGGTCGCGCAGCTCCTCGGTGCTCCAGCCGCGCAGCCGCGCTCTCAGCCGGTCGTCGGCGGGGACTTCGGGGAGGGACACGAAGCTGCCGCCGCCACGGCCCCGGCGGGTGGTGACCAGGCCCTGTTGCCGCAGCGCCATGAGCGCCTCGCGCAGCGTGACCGTGGAGACGCCGAGCTGTCCGGCGAGCTCGCTCTCACCGGGGAGCTGCTCACCGTCGGCGAGCAGGCCCAGTTCGATGGCGTCGGCGAGGCGGCGGACGACCGTGTCCACGCGGGCCCGGTTGTCCACCGGGCTGAAGACGGCCTTGCGGGCCCGGCCGCCCGTCTCCTGCTGTCTCACGGCCACCACCTCGTGCATTGACTCAAGCTTTACCTCGACGGGACCTTGAGCTCAGAACTATGACTTCATATGTTTGCGGTCCAGCGGTTCAACGGTACAGCGCGCCAGAAAGGTTCCCCCATGGCGGGAATTGCGATCCGGCTGCAGGACCTGCGGAAGTCGTTCGGCGAGACGACCGCCGTGGCCGGGGTCGACCTGGAGATCCGGGACGGGGAGTTCTTCTCGATGCTGGGCCCCTCCGGTTCCGGGAAGACCACGGTGCTCCGGCTCGTCGCGGGGTTCGAGACGCCGGACCGGGGCCGGATCGAGCTCGCCGGCCAGGAGATCACCGGCCTCGCGCCGTTCGAGCGGGACGTGCACACGGTCTTCCAGGACTACGCCCTCTTCCCGCACATGACGGTCGAGCAGAACGTCGCGTACGGGCTGAAGGTCCGCAAGGTGCCGAAGGCCGAACGTCTCGTCCGCGCCCGCAAGGCCCTGGCCGAGGTCCGCCTGGAGGGCTACGGCCAGCGGCGACCGGCCCAGCTCTCCGGCGGGCAGCGTCAGCGTGTCGCCCTCGCCCGCGCGCTGGTGGGCCGGCCCCGGGTGCTGCTCCTGGACGAGCCCCTCGGCGCCCTCGACCTGAAGCTGCGCGAGCAGATGCAGGTCGAGCTGAAGGCGATCCAGCGGGAGGTCGGCATCACCTTCGTCTTCGTCACCCACGACCAGGAGGAGGCCCTGACGATGAGCGACCGCATCGCCGTCTTCGACCGGGGCCGCATCGCCCAGGTCGGCACGCCCGCGGAGATCTACGAGCGCCCCGCGACCCCCTTCGTCGCCTCCTTCGTCGGCACCTCGAACCTCCTTCGAGGGGATACGGCCCACCGGATCACCGGCTCCCCGGGCACGTACAACATCCGGCCGGAGAAGATCCGCGTCCTGAAGGAGTCCGCCGAGGCGGACGAGCCGGAGCACGCCACCGCCACCGGAACCGTCGCCGAGGTCGTCTACCTCGGCGACGCCACCCGCTTCCTGGTCGACCTCGACGGCGGCGGCCGGCTCACCGCGCTCCAGCAGAACCTGGAGACCTCCTCCGAGGACGTCGCCGCCTACCGCGGCACCCGGGTCCGCCTGACCTGGCACCGCCGGCACGCCGTCCGGCTGCCCTCCTGACCTCTCCACCGCCGCCACGTCCCCTGGGAGAACGCCGTGCGTCACACCCGTACCCTGCGCACCGCGGCCTGTGCCGCCGCACTGCTGCTCGCCGCCGCCTGCGACGCCTCCGGCTCGGGCAGCTCGTCCGCCACCGGACTCAACCCGCCCGACCTCAAGGCCCCGGCGAAGCTCGGCAGGACGGAGGGCCAGGTCAATCTGATCGCCTGGGCCGGCTATGTCGAGGACGGCTCCAACGATCCCAAGGTCAACTGGGTCAGCGACTTCGAGCGCCAGACCGGCTGCCAGGTCCACTCCAAGGTCGCCGCCAGCTCGGACGAGATGGTCAAGCTGATGAAGACCGGCGAGTACGACGCCGTCTCCGCCTCCGGGGACGCCTCCCTGCGCCTGATCGCCTCCGGCGACGCGGCCCCCGTGAACACCGCTCTCGTCCCCAACTACCAGGACGTCTTCGCCGGGCTGAAGAACGGCGCCTGGAACTCGGTCAAGGGCCGGATGTACGGCATCCCGCACGGCCGGGGCGCCAACCTGCTGATGTACAACACGGACAAGGTCAGGCCCGCGCCCACCTCCTGGTCCGCCGTCTTCGACGACGCCTCCCGGTACAAGGGGCACGTCACCGCGTACGACTCGCCGATCTACATCGCCGACGCGGCCCTCTATCTCAAGGCTCACAAGCCGGAGTTGCGGATCAAGGACCCGTACGCGCTCGACCAGAAGCAGTTCGACGCGGCCGTGGCCCTGCTCAAGCAGCAGAACGGGAACGTCGGGGAGTACTGGAGCGACTACCTCAAGGAGGTCTCCGCCTTCAAGAGCGGCGACTCGGTGGTCGGCACCACCTGGCAGGTCATCGCCAACCTCGCCGCCTCCGAGGGCGCGAAGGTCAAGGCGCTCGTGCCGAAGGAGGGTTCGACCGGCTGGTCCGACACCTGGATGGTGTACAGCAAGGCCAAGCATCCCAACTGCGCCTACAAATGGCTGAACTGGATCGTGTCGCCCAAGGTCAACGCCCAGGTCGCCGAGTACTTCGGCGAGGCACCGGCCAACTCCAGGGCGTGCGCCGAGACCAGTGACAAGAACTTCTGCACGGTCTACCACGCGGCCGACGAGAGCTACTGGAAGAAGATCGCCTTCTGGAACACGCCCATCGAGCAGTGCCTCGACGGCCGCAAGGACGTGACGTGCGTGCCGTACGCGAAGTGGGTGCAGGCCTGGACCGAGATCAAGGGCTGAGGCATGGCCCTGCTGACCCGTACCGCGGGGGCGCTGCACCGCAGACCCCGGCTCCGGCTGACCCTGCTGCTCACCGCCCCGCTGCTGTGGCTCGCGGTCCTCTACCTCGGCTCGCTGGCGGTCCTGTTCGCCTCCGCGTTCTGGACCACGGACTCCTTCACCTCGCAGGTGGTGAAGGCGTGGTCGACGGACAACTTCCACGAGCTGTTCACCACGCCCGTCTTCCGCCAGGTGATCCTGCGCAGTGTCGTCGTGGCGCTCGCGGTGACCGTGCTGTGCGCGCTGATCGCCTTCCCGGTGGCCTTCTACACCGCGCGCGTGGCCCGGCCCAGCCGGCGCCCGCTGCTCGTGGTGGCCATCCTCACCCCGCTGTGGGCGAGCTACCTGGTCAAGGTGTACGCCTGGCGGCTCATCCTGTCCCAGGGCGGTCTCGCCGACTGGATGCTCGCGCCGTTCGGGCTGAGCGGCCCCGGCTTCGGCCTGCCGGCCACCGTGCTCACCCTGACCTACCTGTGGCTGCCCTACATGATCCTGCCGATCCACACGGCCCTCGAACAACTTCCGGCCAACCTGCTCGACGCCTCGGCCGACCTGGGGGCACGGGCCGGGCGGACCTTCCGCTCGGTGGTGCTGCCGATGGTGCTGCCGTCGGTCGCGGCCGGCTCGGTGTTCACCTTCTCGCTCAGCCTCGGCGACTACATCACCGTGCAGATCGTCGGCGGCAAGACGCAGCTGATCGGCAACCTCGTGTACTCCAACATCGAGCTCAACCTGCCCATGGCCGCCGCGCTCGGCACCGTCCCCGTCGCCGTCATCGTCCTGTACCTGCTGGCGATCCGCCGTACGGGCGCCCTCAACAGCCTGTAGGACCTGGAGGAGAGAAGCGCCATGCATCTCAGCCGCACCGCGCGCATCGCCCTGCGCACCGGCGCCGGGCTCGGCTTCGCGGTGATCTACGTCCCGCTGCTGCTCGTCCTCGTCAACTCCCTCAATCCCGACCGCAGCGCGAGCTGGCCACCACCGGGCCTCACCTGGCGCTGGTGGTCGGCGGCCGGGCACAACTCCGGGGCGCGGCAGGCGCTGTGGGTCTCGGTGAAGGCGGGTCTCGGGGCCACCGCGATCGCCCTGGTCCTCGGTACGCTCATCGCGTTCGCCGTGGCCCGGCACCGCTTCTTCGGCCGCGACGCCGTGTCGTTCATCGTGGTCCTGCCGATCGCGCTGCCCGGCATCGTCACCGGCATCGCCCTCAACTCGGCCTTCAGCACGGTACTGGCACCGCTCGGCGTGGGTCTCGGACTGTTCACGGTGATCGTCGGCCATGCCACGTTCTGCATCGTGGTGGTCTTCAACAACGTGGTCGCGCGGCTGCGCCGTACGGCCGCCTCGTACGAGGAGGCCGCCATGGACCTCGGCGCGACGACCTTCCGGGCCTTCGCCGACGTCACCTTCCCGCTCGTCCGCTCCGCGCTGCTGGCGGGCGCTCTGCTCGCCTTCGCCCTCTCCTTCGACGAGATCGTGGTCACCACGTTCACCGCGGGACCCGGCATGGAGACCCTGCCGATCTGGATCTACGACAACATGACGCGGCCCCAGCAGGCGCCGGTGGTGAACGTCGTGGCCGCCGTGCTCGTGCTGCTGTCGGTGCTCCCGATCTACGTCGCCCAGCGACTGTCCGCGGACACGGCGACGTCGAGCCGGGTGTGAGAGCCTGAACGGCGGGCGGACAGGGGGAGGCATGAGCACGGGCAAGGGCGTCGACCCGGCGCGGGCGGTGCGCGCGGCCTACGAGGCGGCCTCGGCGGTCGTCGCGGACCTGGGTGACGAGGAGTCGTGGCTGCCGACCGGCTGTACCGGCTGGGCGGTCCGCGACCTCGTCTTCCACTGCCTGACGGACGCCCAACGCGCGCTCGTGGCCCTGCACACACCGGCGCGCGAACCGGTGGACCGGGACGCGGTGACCTACTGGCAGGACTGGCGGCCGGACACCGTCGGAGCGGCGAACGGCCGGCGGTGGGCACGGGTGAACGGCAGCATGTTCCTCGACTTCCGTCAGCTCCAGGGCCTGTACCGGGAAACCCTGGCGGCGGCCGTGCACGCGGCGGAGGCCGCCGACCCCGCACAGCGCGTCGCCACACAGGGGCACGTGCTCACGGCCGGAGACCTGCTGACCACCCTCGCGGTGGAGGCGACCGTCCACCACCTGGACCTGACCGTCCGTCTCCCGGACGCGCCGGGACCGGCGCGGGAGGGCCTGGCGGCGGTGCGCGCCACGCTGGACGGTCTGCTCGGGCGACCGGGCCTGCCGGAGTGGACCGACGAGCACTACGCGCGCGTGGGCACCGGGCGGGCCGCGCTCACCGGGGCCGAACGGGCCGCCCTGGGCGCGGCGGCGGACCGGTTCCCCCTGTTCGGCTGAGGAGCGGCCCGCACATGGCCCCGGTTTCGTTACCGGCCCCCGGGGCAGTCGGTGCACATGGTCTCGTACGGACCGGAGCAGCGTGTGTACGTCCCCGAGCTCTGTGCCCGATGGCAGACGCAGACGTTCCTGCACTGGGCCTATCCCCCGGAGGAGGTGCGGCGCCTGCTCCCGGACGGGCTCGTCGTGGACACGTACGAGGGGTCGGCGTGGGTGAGTCTCACGCCGTTCGTCATGGCCGACGTCCGCCCGCCGGGATTCCCGGCCGCGCTGCCCGCCTTCGAGGAGACCAATCTGCGGACCTACGTGCGCGGGCCGGACGGACGCGAGGGGCTGTGGTTCCTTTCCATCGAGGTGTCCGCCCCGGTCATGCTGGCCGCCCGCGCGATAGGGGCGCCGTACCACCTCGGCCGCCTGGCGCTGTCCCGCCGCGAGGACGTCCAGGCGTACACAGGCACCCGGCGGGGCGGCGGCCCCCGCTACCGGGTGGCCGTCCGTCCCGGCGAGCCGATCCGGCCCACCCACCGGGACGTATGGCTGACCTCCCGCTGGCGGTGCTTCTCGCGGCGGCTCGGGATGCTGTGGGAGACGCCCGTCGAGCACGAGCCGTGGCCGCTGCGCGAGGCGCATCTCGTCGACGTCGAGGAGACCCTCGTCAGCGCCGCCGGGCTGCCCCCGCCCGCCGCGCAGCCGCTGCTGCACTTCTCGGAGGGGGTGCACGGGGTGCGCTTCGGCCTCTCCCGTCCGGTGCGGGCGACACACCGTGGAGCGGGCGGCACCCTGGCGGATCCGCCCCGCGCCGAGGGAGCCGGGCACGCATGAAGCCGGTGTTCACGACCGGGCCCCAGCGGCCGGCCGACCCGGCGGACGACGGCGGGCGGCCGCCCGCGAACCCGCTTCCCCGCGAGCGGTGCACGCGGGGTCCGGGATGCTCGCCGGACACCGCGGCACCGAGCGAACGGCGCCCGGCACGGCGGCGCCGGGGCCGGTTCCGGCGTCGCGCGGCCCGGCGCGCGTGAACCGCTCCGCCTCGGGTCCCGGCCGAGGTGCCGGGCCGCGTTTCGACGGCTGGATCGCCGGCATCGGCACGGCGTCCGGCACCCGCGTGGTCCTCGGTCACTGGCCGCGCTCGCCCTTCGGCCCGTTCAGCGACGTGATGCTGGAGCGCGCCGACGGCCACCGCCTGCTGCTGGCTCCCACCCGGCGCGCGGCGGACTTCATAGCCGGAACCTATGCGTTCGACGAAGTGCGGATCGTACCCGTGCGGGTCCGGGTCACCGGGAACGAGTGGGCGGTGACGGCGGGTCCGCTACTCGGCCTGCGGCTCACCATCGGGCCCAGAGGCCTGCCGGGACTCCTGCTCAGGGCGGTTCCGGGTGCGCTGGCCACGCGGACGGGCTGGACGGCGCTGACGGACCCGATCGCCCGCTTGCTGCTCGGCGTGCGGACCCGCGGGAGCGCCGGCGGCGGCCGGTACGAGTGGTACGGCGCCCGGGACGCGCACCGCATCACGGCGGCGAGCGCGGTGCAGGAGGGACGGGACCTCGGCCCCCTCGCGCCCGTGGAGCCCGCCGTGCGCTTCGGCTTCGGCTCGACGCCCCGCCGACCGTACCTGGTGCGCGTGACGACGACGGTAAGCGGACCGATGCCCTGACTTGGTCCTGATGGAACATCAACTCCCATGATCCGCGCATGGATTGACTCCCATGAACGGGCAAAGGGCGGCTCACGCACCTTGACCCGGGCGTGGTCCAGACCAACTATGGCCTAGACCAATACACCCGGCCGCGCGCCCTCTCCGCCCGCCCACACACGCTCGGCCGTCGTCCGCCATCCGGGAGCACCGATGACACGTCCGAGACCCCTCCGCGCCCTGCTCGCAGGCCTGGCCACCCTGGCCGCCTCCGCGGGGCTCGTCCTGGGCGCCCAGGGCACCGCGCACGCGGCGACCCCGCTGCCCGCACATGTCTTCGCGCCCTACTTCGAGGCGTACAACGGCGACAGCCCCGCCGCGCTCGCCCAGGCCTCCGGCGCCAAGTACCTGACCATGGCCTTCCTGCAGACCGACAAGAAGGGCTCCTGCACCCCGTACTGGAACGGCGACACCGCCACGCCGGTCGACTCCTCCGTCTTCGGTGCCGACTTCCGCACCATCCGCTCGCACGGCGGCGACGTGATCCCCTCCCTCGGCGGCTACGCGGCCGACAACGGCGGCACCGAGATCGCCGACAGCTGCACGAACACCGACTCCATCGCCGCCGCCTACGAGAAGATCATCACCACCTACGACGTCTCCCGGCTCGACATGGACGTCGAGGACAACTCCCTCACGAACACCGCCGGTGTCGACCGCCGCAACCAGGCCATCAAGAAGGTCCAGGACTGGGCCGCCGCGAACGGCCGCCCGGTGCAGTTCTCCTACACGCTGCCGACCACGACGAGCGGGCTCGCCGACAGCGGACTCGCCGTACTGCGCAGCGCGAAGAGCGCGGGCGCCAGGATCGACGTCGTCAACATCATGACGTTCGACTACTACGACGGCGCCACCCACCACATGGCCACCGACACCGAGACGGCCGCCAGCGGCCTGCGCGACCAACTCGCCGGTCTCTACCCGAACCTGTCGGACGGTCAGCTCTGGAACATGGTCGGCGTCACCGAGATGCCCGGCGTGGACGACTACGGCCCGGCGGAGACCTTCACCACCGCCGACGCCCCCGCGGTGTACGACTGGGCGGCCGCCAAGGGCATCGGCACCCTCTCCTTCTGGGCCCTCCAGCGTGACAACGGCGGCTGCCCCGGCTCCGGCGCCTCCGACACCTGCTCCGGCATCTCCCAGGACACCTGGTACTTCACCCACACCTTCGCGCCCTTCACCAGCGGTACGACGACCCCGCCCGCCAACGACTTCTCCGTCTCCCTCTCCCCCGCCACCGCATCGGTGGACCCCGGAGCGGGTACGACCGCGACGGTGAAGACCTCGGCGACCTCCGGCAGTGCCCCGACCGTCGATCTCGCGGTGAGCGGCGCGCCGAGCGGAGTGACCGCCTCACTGAGCCCCTCCTCCGTCACGGCGGGCGGCTCCGCCACGCTCACCGTGAAGACCGCCGCCGCCACGGCCCCCGGCACCTACACCCTGACGGTCACCGGCACGGCGGGCTCGACCCGGCACAGCTCCACGCTCGCCCTGACGGTCAACGGATCCGGCGGGTCGACCGCCCTCGCCAACGGCGGCTTCGAGACCGGCTCGCTCTCGCCGTGGACCTGCGACACCGGGGCCGCGGTGGTCTCCTCCCCGGTGCACGGCGGCTCCCACGCCCTGAAGACCGAGCCCTCGTCCTCCCGGACCGGCCAGTGTGCGCAGACCCTCGCCCTGAAGCCCGGCACGGCTTACACCCTGAGTGGCTGGGTGCAGGGTCCGTACGCCTATCTCGGCGTCAGCGGTGGCGCGACCGCCGGCACCTGGGCCTCGCCCTCGTCCTGGTCGAAGCTCACGGTCCCGTTCACGACCGGCGCCTCCGGAACGGTCACGGTGTACGTCCACGGCTGGTACGGCCAGGGCGCGGTCTACGCCGACGACCTGACCCTGGGCTGAGGCGGGCTCCACGGGGCAGCCGCCGGCCCCACCGCTCCGGTCGAGCACCGGACGCCGTCTTCGTAGGCTGAAGGGACCCGAAGCTCCTCCGGGAGGCCTCCCGAAGGCAGGAGACGGTCGTGATCGAACTGGCCGCGGCGTTCGCCGTCACGGGAGCCGCGAGCAACGCCGTGGGCACCGCCTTCCAGCGCAAGGCGGCGTCCGCGAGCAGCCGTGGCGGGCTCCGGCTGCTCGCGGAGCTGGTGCGCCGGCCCTTCTGGGTGATCGGCATGTGCGGGGTGGTGTGCGCCGCCCTGTTCCAGAGCCTGGCCCTGGTCAACGGCCCCCTCGCGCTGGTCCAGCCGCTCTTCGTCCTGGAGCTGCCCTTCGCGCTGCTCGTCGCCGCCCCGCTGATGCACAAGCGGCTGCCCCGCTCCGGCTGGCGGGGGGTGGGCGGCTGCGTGCTGGGGCTCGCCGTCCTGCTCGTCGCCGCCGCCCCGCACGGCGCCACCCACCACGCGCCGCTCACCCGCTGGATCCCGGCCCTGTGCCTGTGCCTGGGCGGGATGGCCGCGGCCGTCCTGCTCTGCGGCCGGGGTCACTCGCCGGCCCGCCGCGCCGCACTCCTCGCGGCGGCCTCCGCCACGGGCAACGCGCTGACCGCCGCCCTGCTGAAATCGGCCGCCGGTACCTTCGCCGACCATGGCTTCGCGGCGTTCCTGAAGTCCTGGCAGACGTACGGCTTCGCGCTCACCGGTGCCGCCGCCGTGATCCTGCTGGAGAACGCGCTCCAGGCCGGGCCGCTGGCGGCGGCGCAGCCCGCGCTGACCATCGGCGACGCGGTGATCAGCCTGACGCTCGGCATGACCCTGTTCGGGGAGCGGATCCGCACGGGCTGGTGGCTCGTACCGGAGGTGTGCGGCGCCGCGCTGATCGTCGTGGGCGTGGTGGTGCTCAGCCGGGCCGTCCAGCACATCACCGTGGTGCCGGACGCGGCCGGACAACGGCACCCGGCGACCTGAGCGGGAAAGGGGTGAGCCAGGCGGTCGCGCGCCCCCGTGGCTCCCGCTGCCTACCGGCCCGCGATCCCGTCGATCCATTCCCGGAGCCGTTCCCCCTGGGCGGCCATCAGACCGGGGTCGCGCAGGGTGTGGGTGAGGACGGAGATGCCCTGGTGGGCGGCGACGAGTTCGACGGCGAGGGCGGCGGCGTCGGCGCGGCCGAGCTGGGTGAACTGGGACTCCACCCAGTCGAGCAGGGCCCGCACGGCCTTCGCGGCGGCCTGGTCCGGGCCGTCGTCGCGCTTGGCGAGCTCGGTGGCGAGGGTGCCGAACGGACAGCCGAAGCGGGCCGCTGTCGCGCGCTCACCGACCCAGCCGGCGACGAGCTCCTTCAGCCGGGCGGCCGGGTCGGGGAGGGCGTCCAGGCGGGCGGTGAGCGCGCCCAGGCGTGCGCAGTGGGCGTCCACCGCGGCTTCGACCAGCTGGTCCTTGGTCTTGAAGTAGTAGTAGACGTTGCCGAGCGGCACCTCGGCCGTGCGGGCGATGTCGCCGAGGGTGGTCCTCTCCACGCCCTGCTCATGGAAGACCTGGACGGCCGCCTGCACCAGGCGCTCACGCTTGCCGCCCCGGCCTGAACGGCCCGGCCGCGCGGCCCCGGCCGTGACGGCGGATTCTGAGTCAGTCACCTGACTGAGGATAGACACGTGCGAGGGCTTCGTCGCCGTGGGGCCGGCCGGGTGACGCGAGGGGTGCCGGGCCCGCCCCTTCCACGCCACACCGTACGCAATTAGCAGTTTTATCCACTTATCAGCTCTAAGGTGGTGTGAGTTGTCGGGTCGGGACCGAGTGTCGGCTGAGGTGACGCGCAAGGCGTCGCGGCGGGGCGCGGGTTGGGATGGCGATGAGTGGAATCAGCCGCCGGAGTGTGGCTCGCCTCGGTCTCGGCGCCGGTATCGGTGTGGCTGCCGCCTCGTTGGACCGGTGCACGGGCCGCTCGGACGAGGACGGTACGGCGCCCCTGCAGGGGCCGCCCCGGCTGATCGGGGACGGCTCCACGTCGTACACCGGACGGCAGCCCCACCAGCCGGACCCGCCCGAGCCCCTCGAACCCGGTCAGACCCCGCCGCAGTTCGTGGTGTTCTCCTGGGACGGTGCCGGCGAGCTGGGCACCGGACTGTTCCCGCGCTTCCTGGAGCTGGCCCGCACCCACGGCGCGCACATGACGTTCTTCCTCTCCGGCCTCTACCTCCTGCCGGAGGAGAAGAAGCGGCTCTACGATCCGCCGAACAACCCGGTCGGCGCCTCCGACATCGGCTACCTCACCGGCGAACACCTCAAGGCGACGCTGAAGTACGTCCGCCAGGCCTGGCTCGACGGCCACGAGATCGGTACGCACTTCAACGGGCACTTCTGTGTCGGCCCCGGATCGGTGGCCAACTGGACCCCGGAGCAGTGGCGTTCGGAGGTGGAGCAGGCTCGGACCTTCGTCAAGTGCTGGCGGTCGCACACCGGCTGGCACGACGATCCGCCGCTCCCCTTCGACTACGACAAGGAACTCGTGGGCGGCCGAACCCCGTGCCTGCTCGGGCAGAGGAACCTGCTGCCGGTCCTGCGGGAACTGGGCTGGCGCTACGACGCCTCCTCGCCCGGCGGGCTGCAGTGCTGGCCGAGGAAGCGGGGCGGCGTGTGGGACCTGCCGCTGCAGAGCATCCCGTTTCCCGGGCACAGGTTCGAGGTGCTGTCCATGGACTACAACATGATGGCGAACCAGTCGAAGAACTCGACCCGGGCGCCCTCCTACAACTACCCCTACTGGCGCGCCCAGGCCGCAGCAGCGTATGTGGCCGGGTTCCAGCGGGCATACGAGACGAACCGGGCGCCGCTGTTCATCGGCAACCACTTCGAGCAGTGGAACGGCGGCATCTACATGGACGCGGCCGAGGAGGCCCTCAGGCAGATCGCCGCCTGGCACGACGTGCGCCTGGTCTCCTTCCGGCAGTTCGTCGACTGGCTCGACGCCCAGGACCCCCGGATCCTCGCGAAACTGCGCACCCTGGAGGTCGGCCGGAAACCGGACGGCGGCTGGTCCGCGTTCCTGCGTGTCTGAGACCGACATCTCCCACTCGATGTGCCCGGCCGCATCCACGGTGACCCGCAGGAGTCAGTGGACAGCACGTGCCGATGGCTCGCCGGCCCGTACGGTCATGACCTGACCGGTCATCCCGATCGCAGCTGCCGCCGCCAGTCCGACGGGCTGACCCCGCGCGCCCGCTTGAAGGCCACACTGAACGCGAACGCGTCCGCGTAGCCCACCTCGCGCGCCACCGCGGCGACGGTCTCCTCCGTGTCGCGCAGCAGATCCGCCGCCAGGGCCATCCGCCAGCCGGTGAGGTACGTGAGCGGCGGCTCGCCGACCACCCGGGTGAAGCGCGCGGCGAAGGCGGCCCGGGACTGGCCGACACGCGAGGCCAGTTCGGCGACCGTCCATCGGTGCGCCGGGGCCTCGTGCAGCAGGCGTAGCGCGTCGCCGACGTACGGGGTGGCCAGCGCCCGGTACCAGGAGGGGAGTCGGGCCTGCGGCCGGGCGCACCAGGCGCGCAGCGCCAGCACCAGGACGAGGTCCAGCAGCCGGTTCAGGACGGCGTCCTGGCCGGGCTCGTCGTGGGCCACCTCGGCGGCGAGCAGGTCCAGCGCCGCCCGGGTGCGCGGCCCGGCGGGCACGACAGCCAGCGGCGGGAGCATGTCCAGCAGGCGTTCGCCCACGTCGCCGCGGAGTTCGTAGGCACCCCGGAGCAGGGTGGTGGCACCGGGCAGTCCGTCACCGTACGTGCGGGGGCCCAGGTTCTGCCGGGCCGCCGTCCCGCTGTCGATGACGTGCTTCTTTCCGCCGCGGATCACCACCTGCGGTGGGGTGTCCGGGGCGTCGGCGATCGTGTACCGGTCGGTGCCGCTGATGAGGGCGATGTCCCCGGCGGCCAACCGCACCGGTGTGGGCTGCGGGTCGTCGTCGAGCCGGACTGACGCGTAGCCGCCGAGGGTGGCCACGACCGTGAGCGTAGGGGCGTCGGCGAAGGTCATCGACCAGGGTGGCCGCTGGATCAGCCGCCGGATCTGTGCGTTCCTGGCTCGGGCACGGTGCAGCAGATCGCTCAGGACGTCCATGCCGGCCACGCTAGACGATCACAAAGGGATTGACGATGATCTCCCATGGATGGTCTGCCCGCACGGGCGTTGTCTGGAAGGCATGAAGAACATCCTTGTCCTCGGCGGCACCGGCAAGACCGGCCGCCGCATCGCCCGCCGCCTGTCGGCCGAGGGCCGGCCGGTCCGTACGGCGTCCCGCACCGGCGGCGACGTCCACTTCGACCTGGACGACCCGGCGACGTGGGCGCCCGCCCTCGACGGCGCCGCCGCCGTCTACCTCGTGGAGCCGAACCGGCAGTCCGGCGTGGACCGGCAGGCGCGCATCCCGCGCCTGGTGGCCGACGCGGTCGCCGCCGGCGTGCGGCGCCTGGTGCTGCTCTCCGCCCACGGCGTCGGCCGGGCCGACGACGGCCACCCGCTCAAGGCCGCCGAACAGGCCGTCCGCGACTCCGGCGTCGACTGGACCATCCTGCAGCCCGACTGGTTCGCGCAGAACTTCAGCGAGTCCTTCTGGCTGCCGGGGGTCCTGGCCGGAAGCCTTGCCCTGCCCACCGGTGACGGGCGCACGCCGTTCGTCGACGCCGAGGACATCGCCGAGGTCGCCGCCGCGGCGCTGACCGAGGACCGCCACAGCGGACAGACCTACCAGTTGACCGGCCCGCGGGCGATCGGCTTCGGCGAGGCGACCGACCTGATCGCCGCCGCCACCGGCCGGACGGTCCGTCACCTGGACGTCGACCCCGACGTCTTCGTGGACCGCATGGTCGCCGAAGGCGTGCCCGCCGGCGTCGCCCGTCTGCTCACCGGCCTGCTCGTGGACATCCGCGACGGCCGGGGCCCGGGCGTTGCCGACGGTGTGGAGCGGGCACTCGGCCGACAGCCCCGATCGTTCGAGGACTACGTCGTCGAGGCCGCCGCCGCAGGTCGCTGGCGCTGACCCGACGGGGCCTGGGCCCGCCCCGCCGCCGGTGGCGGGTCTCCGGGCGGCCTGCGAGTCCGAGCGGTTGAAGTCCGGGGGCGCCACCGCCCCGGAGACGTCTCTGAGATCTCTCTTATGTCCGGTCGCCAGAGTCCACGGGCATGAAGGCCAGGAAGCTCAAGAAGACGAAGCCGCAGACGAAGATCGTCGCGGTGGGCGGTGCGCTGCTGATGGTCGGTCTGGTCGGTACGGCCGCCGCGTTCGGGTCCGGCACGCATCAGGCCCGGCACATCGAAGCGCACGGCGACCAGCTCTCCGTACCGGTCGACGGTGGCCGCGCCACGGTGGACACCAGGTCCCTGGCGGTGCGGGCCCGAGCGGACGACGGCCGCACCTGGCAGCTGTCCGCACCGGCGCCCGGTGATCTGGGTGCGCCCGGGAAGGTCACCGTCCGCGGCGGGCGGGCCAGTTGGGGCTACGGCGACAGGGGGCTGACCGTCACCGCGTCCGCGCGGGACGGGCGCCTGGCCGTCACCGTGCGCTCGGCACGGCGGTCCACCCTGACCTGGCCGGTCTCCGGCACGGACCGGACCACGCAGGAGCTGCAGTTCCCGCGCGGTGAGGGCTTGTCCGTACCGGTCGCCGACCGGTGGTGGAACTCCCCCTCGGCGGGCCTGGCGGGCACCGAGGCCGACATGGCAGGCGGCCTGACCATGCCCTTCTGGGGCACCAGTCAGTCCGGACGGCACGGCGCGAGCTACATCGTCGAGTCCGACATCGGCACGACGCTCAGGTTCGTGTCCGCCGGCGGCCGGCTGCACACCGAGGCCGAGCACACGTTCTCGGCGCAGCAGGCCACGGGGACGTACACCGTGACGTTCGCACTCACCGACGGGTCGCCGGTAGCGGCGGCGCGCGACTACCGCGCCTGGCTCCAGGGCCACGGCGGCATCACGACCTTGCGGCAGAAGATCGCGCGCAACCCCGAAGTCGCCAGGCTGGTCGGCGCGTTCCACGCCTACACATGGGGCCGGGCACGTACCGCCGAGGGCGTCCGCCGGCTGCGGGAGCTGGGGATCGACCGGATGTGGCTGGGGTACGACGCCGACGGCGCCCCCATGGACGGGAAGGCGACCCGCCTTGCCCGGCAGGCCGGTTACCTCGTCGGGCCCTACGACTCCTGGGCCAACGCACAGGACCCGGCGTCGGCCGACACCCCCGTGTCCGCCTGGCCCGCACCGGTGTGGCAGGCCGCCTGTGTACGCGGGGCGGACGGCACGATCGTCACCGGTTTCGGCGGCCGCGGCTGCTATGTGAGCTCCGAGGCGCTCCGCCGCGCCGAGCCCGGCCGGCACTACCTGGCCGACCGCGTCGGGGAGATGACCGCGGGCGGCGCCACCAGCTACTTCCTGGACGTCGACGCCGCGGGTGAACTGTTCGCCGATCACTCTCCGGCGCATCCGATGACCAAGGCCCAGGACCGCAGGAACCGGCTCGCGCGCATGGCGTGGCTGTCCGGCGACCGCCGTCTGGTGCTCGGTTCGGAGAGTGCGGGCTCCTGGGCGAACGGAGTGCTGTCCTTCAGCCATGGCTCGGGCACACCGGTCGACGACCGGTTGTGGAAGCTGGAGCGGGACCGCCCGGCCTGGGGCGGCTACACCCCCGCCAACGCGCCGGGGGTCTTCTTCAAGCCCGTCCACCTGCCGGCCGATGTCGCGAAGGCGATGTACGACCCGAGGTACCGCGTGCCGCTCTCCCAGACGGTCCTGCACGACTCGGTGATCAGCACCGAGCGCTGGGAGCTGTCGTGGTCGAAACTCCCGGACCAGAGCCGCACCCGCGCGCTGCTCGCGATGTTGTACAACGTGCCCCTCAACCTGGTCCTCGACCAGTCCGAACTGGACCGCCACGGCGAGCGGATCGCCCAGGTGCAACGGTATTTCGAGCCCCTGCACAAGGCGGCGGCCACACAGCCGATGACCGACTTCCGCCGGCTGACCGACGACGGTCTCGTGCAGCGCACCACGTTCGGCAGCGGAGTGCTGACCGTGACGGCCAACTTCTCCACCACGTCCCATGACGGGCTGCCCGCCGGATGTGTCGACGCGGTGCTCAAGGGCGGCGGGAAGCAGCGGTTGTGCCCCGCGGGTCTGTGAGACACGGCCGGCCGCCGGAACAGGCCGCCGGCGCCGGGACAGGATCGGGGGCCTTGGACGCGGGGACGGCGACGAGGCCGTACGGGGTCTAACAGGAGGAAGACGCGAAGCGCGCCAGCTGGTCCTTGATCCACGGGTCGTACACCGCCAGACGGTGCCGGGCGCCCGGTACGAACCACGCCAGCTGGCCGGCGACCCACGGATCGGTCCGCTGACCGGGGCCGCGCCGGCAGGGCGTGTGCGGGCCGGCGTGCACCGCCGCGCTCCCGGTGGCGGCGTGTCCCTCCGGCCCGGAGGTGGCCGCCGCCGCGCCGCCGCCGGTTGTGAGGAGAGCACCCGCGACCACCGTGGTGACGACGCCGGCCGCGCTTGCCTTCCGTATCAGCTTCTTCATGGCCTTCTCCTTCCGGTGGGGTCCATGACCCCGCGTGTGCGGTCCGTGACGGATGGTCCCGCTGCTCCGTGGGGGCGGACCGCCGGACCGCCTCCCATGACCGGGAGGGGCGTCTACCCAGGGACTCGCAACCCACTCATCCCACCGGCCGCGCCCGCCACGCGATCAGGGCGGCAGCCTCCCTGCCGCCCTGACCTGAGCGGACGCACGGGGCTGCGGGAGCTGTCTGGCAGCGGTCCACGAATGGCGGCAGCGGGCGCTGTGCCGCCCACCGCCGCGGGCTTATGGTGGGCCGTCAATTGCCTCCGCTTCGAGGGGAACTGATGAGACCCGGGACCAGGATCGTGCGATACGCCGCCGTCTGTGCGGCAGCCCTGCTGCTCTGTGCCGGCCTCACCACCACGGCGTCCGCGGACGGCGCCACGGCCGCCCGGAATCCGCTCGCCGAGCGGCTCGACGCCTACTGGACCCCGGCCCGCATGGCGGCCGCGCTGCCGGCCGACACCGTCAAGGGGAGCGAGCCGGGTGCGACGGCCGTCGGCGCGACCCCCGCGGTGGACGGGCCCCGGCCGGGCGAGTACATCCCGCCGAGCCGGAGCTTCGACGGCATCCCCCAGGCCGGTACCTTCTTCTGGACGGACGCCGGCGGCACCGGCCGCACCTGCAGCGGCTCCGTCGTCCGCAGCCCCGGTCACGACCTGGTGCTCAGCGCCGGCCACTGTCTGAAGGGCTATGCCGGCACCTCGCCCGCGCGTCACCTGGCCTTCGTCCCGCAGTACCACGACGGCGGCAAGCCCTTCGGGATCTTCCCGGTGCGCACCGACGGCGTCTATGTCCCCCGGCAGTACTACGACCTGGGCGAACACGCCGGAGCCGGGTACGACTTCGCCTTCGCGGCCACCGAGCCCAACCAGGACGGCACACGCCTGGAGGACGCGGTGGGCGGGGTGCGGCTGCTCACCGGGACGGGCTACTACCACGCCCCGGTACGGATGATCGGCTACCCGGCGGGGGCGGAGAAGCCGCTGGAGTGCTGGAGTTGGACCACCAGGTGGGACAGCGACGACCCGGCGGACCCCGGTACGTTCCCGCGCATCGCCTGCGACGCCTTCGTGGGCGGCACCAGCGGCGGTCCGATGCTCGTACCCTGGCCCGGCGGCTGGGCGGTCATCGGGGTGATCGGCGGCTATCACACCGGCGGCAACACCCCGCAGATCTCCTACAGCGCCTATTTCGGCACCGCCACGGACGCCCTGTACGGGGCAGCGGTCACCGGGGCCCCGCCGGCCGGCCCCCACCTCACCGCCGGCTCATAGGCGGTCGTCCCTGCCCATGGCGCGGAAGTCGTGCCTGCACGTCCACTGCCAAGGCAACGGCACCGTGGCACGATAGGGGTGACCATCACCCTATCGAGGGGGTGCGGACCATGGCCGTGTCAGAGGCTGCCCCCGGTCCGAAAGCCCACAAGCCCGGGCTCCGGCGTGAGATCGGATTCATCGGACTCATCTGGGCCTCGGAGGGTTCGATCATCGGGTCCGGGTGGCTCTTCGGCGCACAGGGCGCGCTGGCGGCCGCCGGTCCGGCGGCGATCATCTCCTGGGGCATCGGCGGCCTGGCGATCCTGATCCTGGCGCTGGTGCACGCGGAACTCGGCGGTATGTATCCCGTCTCGGGCGGCACCGCCCGCTTCCCGCACTACGCCTTCGGCGGCGCGGCCGGTGCGTCGTTCGGCTGGTTCTCCTGGCTGCAGGCGGCCACCGTGGCACCCATCGAGGTGCTGGCGATGATCACGTACGGCCAGCACTACTCCTGGGCGAGCGGCTGGGAGAAGGTCCAGGGCGGCGAGCACGTCCTGACCCCGCCGGGCATCGCCGTCGCGGTCGGGCTGATGGCGGTCATCACGGCCATCAACTTCCTCAGCATCCGGCTGCTGGCCCGCACCAACAGCGCTGCGACCTGGTGGAAGGTCGGCGTCCCGCTGCTGACGATCTTCGTGTTCGCCATCGCCCAGTTCCACACCGGCAACTTCACCGCGGCCGACGGGTTCGACCCGTACGGGGCCAAGGGCATCCTGTCCGCCGTCTCCACCAGCGGCATCATCTTCGCGCTGCTGGGCTTCGAGCAGGCCGACCAGCTGGCCGGTGAGAGCGCCAACCCCAAGCGGGACATCCCGCGGGCGGTCATCGGGTCGATCATCCTGGGCATCCTGATCTACATCCTGCTGCAGGTCGCCTTCCTCGCGGCACTGCCCGCCTCCCAGATCGGCAGCCACTGGGCCAACTCCGCGTTCACCGCGCTGAGCGGTCCCTTCGCCCAGGTGGCCACGCTCATCAGTCTGGGCTGGCTGGCCACGGTCCTCTATCTCGACGCCGTGGTGTCGCCCGCCGGCACCGGTCTGATCTACATCACCGGCTCCTCCCGGGTGTCCTACGGCCTCAGCCGCAACGGCTATGTGCCCTCCGTCTTCGAGGCCACCAACCGGCGCGGTGTCCCCTGGGTCGGCCTCATCACCGCGTTCGTGATCGGCTGCGTCTGCTTCCTGCCGTTCCCCAGCTGGCGTTCCCTGGTCGGCCTGATCACCAGCGCCAGCGTGCTGATGTACGCGGGCGCCCCGCTGTCCTTCGGGGTGTTCCGCGACCGGCTGCCCGAGGCACACCGCCCCTACCGGCTGCCCGGCGGCGGCTGGATGTCGCCGCTCGCCTTCATCGTCGCCAACCTGCTGATCCTGTGGTCGGGTTGGACCACCGACTGGAAGCTCGGCGTCGCCATCCTGCTCGGCTACGTCATCCTGGTCGCCAACCGGATGTTCAAGATGAACCCCATCACTCCCCAGCTCGACCTGCGGGCCGCGCAATGGCTGCCGGTCTACCTGGTGGGCATGGGGCTCATCGTCTACCTCAGCGACTTCGGGCCGCTCAAGCACCCCTGGTTCCCGCTGTGGTGGGACATCGGGGTCGTGGCCGTGTTCAGCCTCCTCATCTACTACTGGGCCATGGCGGTCGCCCTGCCCAGCGAACGCATCCAGCACCTGATCGACCAGGTCGTCGTTCCGGAGGAGGAGGACGTCCTCTGAGGCCGCGGCCTCAACGTCGCGCGTGGCGGATCCTCAGCCGCCCGTACTCCATGGTTCCGGAGATCCGTATCCTCGGCCCGCCGGGGCGGGGGTGCCGCCGGGTGCGGTGGCGAGGCTGCTTCCACACGGTGCGCAGCTCGTCGGTCTCGACGGTCGCGTCGCGCGGCACGGTGATCCTGGCCCCGCCGGTGCCGGGGTGCAACTCGACCGGGGTGCCCGCGTGCTCCTCGGGGAGCGAGGCCAACGCGGGCCCGAGGTCCTGGTGCGTCCTGGCGGTCAGGACACGGTGGAGGAGTTCGTCCATCTCCTCGTACGAGATGCGCCCTTCGGCGTACGCCTCCCCGAGGCGCCGCACGGCCATGTCCCGGTCCTCGTCACTGACCAGCAGCGGCGGACCTTCCGGCTCCCGGCCGGCGCCGTTCATGGGCCCCGCTCCCCCTTCTGCTCCTGCGGCACATCCGTCACCGGCTCGATCGTGGTCAGGCGTCCCAGGTGACCGGGAGGCTCTTCACCCCGTAGATGTCCGCGGTCTCCGGGCGCAGGCCGACCTCTTCGGCCGGCACGGCCAGGCGCAGCGTGGGGAAGCGCTGGAACAGCGCGGGGAACGCGACCCGCATCTCGACGCGGGCCAGCTGCTGGCCCAGGCACTGGTGGATGCCGTGGCTGAAGGCCAGGTGCCCGCCGACGTCCTGCCGCCGGAGGTCGAGCACGTCGGGGTCGGCGAAGCGCTCGGGGTCGCGGTTGGCCGTGTTGTAGGACAGGACGACCGTCGTCCCCGCCTTGATGGTCTGCCCGCCCAGCTCGACGTCCTCCAGTGCCGTCCGCATGAACGTCTTGGCGACGCTCAGATACCGCAGCAGCTCCTCCACCGCGCCGTCGACGAGCGCGGGATCGGCGCGCAGCGCCGCCAGTTGCTCCGGGTGCTGCAGCAGGGCGAAGGTGCCGAGGGACAGCATGTTCGCGGTGGTGTCGAACCCGGCCGCCAGCAGAATGAGGCTGATCCCCTTCAGTTCCTCATCGGTCAGGTCGCTGCTGGTGAGTTCGCTGAGCACGTCGTCGGTGGGGTTCGCACGCTTGGCGGCCACCAGCTCCGCGAGGTACTCCTGGGTGGCGGTGTAGGCCGCTATCAGCTCCTCTTCGCTCGTCTCCCCGCCCATGAACGTGTCGATCTGCTCCTGGAAGGAGCCCCGGTCCTCGTACGGCACCCCCAGCAGCTCGCAGATGACGATGGTGGGGATGGGCTTGGCGAACGCGGTCACCAGGTCCGCCGGCGGCCCGGCCTTCTCCATGGCGTCCAGGCAGTCGGCGGTGATCTGCTCGACGCGCTCGGTGAGCAGCCGCATCCGCCGTACGGTGAACCTGCCCGCCAGCGGCTGGCGGTAGCGCCGGTGCTGGGGGTCGTCCATCAGGAGGAACTCGCCGGGCGGGGCCGGGGGAACCTCGAAGTCGCCCACGTTCAGGAGTTCCCTGCGCGAGCTGAACCGCGAGTCGGCCAGGACCGACCTCACCAGGTCGTATCCGGTGATCAGCCAGCCGGGCCTTCCGCCGGGGTGGGTGTAGTGGCTGATGGGGCCGTGCCGGCGGGCGTCGGTGAGCTCCGCCGGCGGGTCGAAGGGGCAGCCGGCCTGACGCTCCGTCGGCAGCGCCGTGACGGTGTGGAGGGCTTCACTCATGACCATTCCCCGTTTCGCGATATTACGTGTTTGGTGTGCCTCGAAAGCTACGTTGCGTTCACCATCCCGTCAATCGCCCAAATGGCATTCACCCAGCTAGACGGCGGGAAATTGATGCAATGACGCTGAACTCAAATGCAATGGCGCGTTGCAATGAACGAACGGTCTAAGAGGCTGTTAAGAACGCCGTTTGGCAGGCTTGCCCCATGAACGACGCAGCTGAGGACGTGCCCCCCGCGGGCGGTGCGCGCGTGCTGGTGGTGGATGACGACCCCGAGGTACGCGCCGCCCTGGAGGACGGGCTGGCCCTGGAGGGCTTCACCGTCCGTGGTGCGGCGGACGGACACGCCGCTCTGGCGGCCGTGGCGGACTGGGAGCCGGACGCGCTGGTGCTCGACGTGATGATGCCGGTGGTGGACGGGCTCGCGGTGTGCCGGCAGTTGCGGGTGCTGGGCGACCGTACGCCGATCCTGGTGCTGACCGCGCTGGACGCGGTCAGCGACCGGGTGGACGGCCTGGACGCGGGAGCGGACGACTACCTGGTCAAGCCGTTCGCGCTGGACGAGCTGGCGGCCCGGCTGCGCGCCCTGCTGCGCCGCGCCGGCCCCGCCGAGCCGGCCCCGTCCGCGCAGCTGCGCTTCGCCGACCTGGTCGTGGACCCGCGGACCCGTACGGGGCAGCGCGGCGGGCGGCGGCTGGAGTTCACCCGCACCGAGTGGAGCCTGCTGGATCTGCTGCTGCGCCACCCCGGGCAGGTACTGGAGCGGGCGACGATCACACGCTGGGTGTGGGGCCGGGACCTGGGGCCCGACTCCAATTCGCTGGCCGTCTACATCGGGTATCTGCGCCGGAAACTGGAGGCCGACGGCGCCCCGCGGCTCGTGCACACCGTGCACGGCGTCGGCTACCGGCTGGACGAGCGGTGACGCGGCCCCGCCGGCACCGTCGCCCCCCGCTGCGCCGCCGGCTCGCCCTGACCGCGTCCGCCGCGGTGGCGGGCGTGGCGCTGGCGGTGTGCGCGGGCGCGTACGCCGTCACCGTCTACACCCTGCACCGGCAGTTCGACCTGCGGCTGACGCAGGCGGCCACGCTGGCCGTCCAGCAGCACCAGCAGGAGGGTCCCGGGGTGCAGGCCGGCGAGTGCCGGTACCTGGCCGCGCCCGCCTGCGCCCAACTGGTGCCCGTGTCCGCCGTACACGACCCGGGCCGGCCCTATCTTCTGCCCGTCACGGACGCGGTGCGCGAGGTCGCGGCCCGCCGCCGGGCGCCGTACTACAGCACGGCGTCGGTGGACGGCCGACCGGTGCGGGTGCTGACCACTCCGGCCCGCCGCGGGCTGGCCATGCAGGTGGCGCTGCGCTCCGACGGGGTGCGGCACGCCGAGCGGCAGGCCGCCGGACTGCTCGCCGTGATCGGCGGGGCCGGTGTGCCGGTCGCGGCCCTGCTGGGCTACTGGGTGTCCCGTTCGGGGCTGGCTCCGGTGACCCGGCTGACGTCGACCGCGGAGCGGATCACGGCCACGCGTGACGCGGGCCTCCGTATCGAGCTGCCGTCCGGGCAGCGCGGCAGCGAGGACGAGATCACCCGGCTCGCCGTCAGCTTCAACACGATGCTCGACGCCCTGGAGGAGTCGCTCGCCGCGCAACGGCGCCTGGTCGCCGACGCCTCGCACGAACTGCGCACGCCGCTGACCGCGTTGCGTGCCAACGCCGAGATCCTGCTGAAGGCCGAGCGGCTGACCCCGCGCCAGCGGGAGCGGGCGACCGGCGCCCTCACCCGCCAGTTGCGGGAGGTGACCACGCTGGTCAACGACCTGATCGACCTGGCCCGCGACGAAGAGCCGCAGCAGGCACTGGAGTCGGTGCGGCCGGCCGCGCTGCTGGAGCACGCGGTGGCGGCCGCCCGCGATCACTGGCCGCACGTCCTTTTCGTCCTCGACACCGGCACCGCGGCGGCGTCCTCGCTGACGGCCGCGGTGCCGAGCCGGCTGACCCGGCTGTTCTCCAACCTGCTGGACAACGCCGCCAAGTTCTCCCCGCCCGGCGGCCGGGTCGAGGTGGCGGCGCGCCGGTCCGCGGACGGCGACGGGCTGGAGATCACCGTCCGCGACCACGGTCCCGGCATCGACGCGGCCGACCTTCCGCATGTGTTCGACCGCTTCTACCGGGCCCGCGCCGCTCGTGCCCTGCCCGGCTCCGGCCTCGGCCTGGCCATGGCCCGTCAGATCGCCCACACCCACCACGCCGAACTCACCGCCCACCAGGCCCCGGGCGGGGGTGCCCTGTTCCGCCTGAGGCTGCCCTCCGTGCCGATGACACCGGCCGGGTAGCCGGGGACCATCACGCCCTCGAAGCGTTGCCGCGCGGCGATGTGACGTCACGTCAGACGAACGGCTGGTTCTGTACCGCGTGTCCTTGACAGCAGGGGCCCGAGGGGCCACTTTGCGGGACAACGTTGTCGAAGGGACATGGTCACGATGGTGCCGTTCCGCCTTCTGTCCGTGCTCGCCGCCGGCGCCCTGACCGTGGGTGCCGCCTACGCCCCCGCCCAAGCCGATCCCGTACCGCCCGCGCCGGTCTCCGACCCGGCGTCACTCGTGAATCCCTTCATCGGGACCACACACGCCGCCGACGACTTCCCGGGGGCCGACACCCCGTTCGGGATGGTCCAGTGGAGCCCCGACACCAGCCCGCACCGCCCGGACGGCGGCGGCTACGAGTACGGCGACTCCGCCATCACCGGATTCGGTCTGACCCATATCGCAGGTCCGGGCTGCCGGGCCGCCGGTGACATCCCCGTACTGCCGACCGTCGGCACGGTGGACACGGGTACCACGGTCGGCTTCTCGCACGCGAACGAGTCCGCCACGCCCGGCTCGTACACGGTGTCCCTGGACAACGGCGTCACGACGGAGCTGACCGCCACCACCCGCAGCGGGATGGCCCGGTTCACCTTCCCGGCCACCACCCGGGCGAACCTCCTGTTCAAGCTGACGGGCAGCGAGAACGGCGACACCGCGGCGCGTTTCGACGTGGTCGGCGACAGAGAAGTGCGGGGGATGGTCACCAGCGGGAACTTCTGCGGTGAGGGCAACTCCTACAGCGTCTACTACGACATGGTCTTCGACCAGCCGTTCCGCCACAGCGGCACCGCACTGGCCGCCGTCACGCCCACCACTCCCACCACCGTGGCCTCCCCCAGCACCCCCGAGGCGCCGAACAAGCCGGTGCTGCACGGCACCGTGCCCCGTACGCCCCATGCCTTCGTTCCCGGGGCGAGCGGTTCCGACGGCTATGTCACGTTCGACACCACCACCCGTCGCGCGGTTCAGGCCAAGGTCGGCATCTCCTATGTGTCGGCCGCCGGCGCGGCGGCCAACCGCCAGGCGGAGAACCCGGGCTGGGACCTGGCCAAGGTCCGCGGCGCTGCGCACGACGCCTGGAAGTCCCTCCTCGGCCGGGTCCGGATCGCCGGCGGGACGCCCGCTCAGCAGACCGTCTTCTACACGGCGCTGTACCACGCGCTGCTGCATCCGAACGTGATCAGTGACACCAACCGCCGCTATCCCGGCTTCGACGGCAGGACCCACACCGTCGACCCGGGCCACGGCGCCGCCTACGCCAACTACTCGGGCTGGGACGTCTACCGCTCGCAGGCCCAGCTCGAAGCGCTCGTCGCGCCCCGGATCGCCTCCGACACGGCTCAGTCGATGGTCGACGACTACCGTCAGACCGGCCTGTTCCCCAAGTGGTCGGAGAACAACGGCGAGACCCACGTCATGGTGGGTGACCCGGCGGACGAGATCATCGCCGACTACTACGCCTTCGGGGCCCGCGCCTTCGACACCGCCACCGCCCTCCAGGGCATGATCGCCGAGGCCACCGTCCCCAACGACAACCGGCCCGGCCTCGCCTACCTGGAGCAGCTGGGCTGGCTGCCCAGCAACGGCAAGTACGGCTGCTGCAACTTCTACGGCGCGGCGGCCACCACCCTGGAGTACGACTCGGCGGACTTCGCCGTCTCGGCCTTCGCCGGCGCCCTCGGACACACCGCCGACCAGCAGCGGTTCGCGGACCGGGCGCAGGACTGGCAGAACCTCTTCCACCACGGCAGCGGATTCATCCAGCCGCGCGACGCCTCGGGCACCTGGACGGCGGGCTTCTCGCCGGCCTCGGGACGGAACTTCGTCGAGGGCGACTCCTGGCAGTACACGCCGATGGTGCCGTTCAACCTGCACGGACTGGCGACCGCCCTGGGCGGTGACGCGGCCATGGCCACGTACCTGGACACGGACCTGTCCTCGCTGACGGGCGCGGGCGGATACACCGATCTGGGCAACGAGCCGAGCCTGAACATTCCCTGGGAGTACGACTACATCGGCCGCCCGTACCAGACGCAGAAGGTCGTCCGGCAGATCCAGGACCAGATCTGGACCGCCGGCCCGGCCGGGCTCGCGGGCAACGACGACCTCGGCGAGATGAGCTCGTGGTACGTGTGGTCCGCCCTCGGCATGTATCCCGAGACCCCCGGCACCGCCGACCTGGCCCTGGGCAGCCCGCTCTTCCCCCAGGCGGTGATCACCCTGCCGTCCGGACACACCCTCACGGTCAACGGCGACGGTGCGGCGGACGACGCCCCCTACGTCCAGTCGGCCACGTGGAACGGCACCGCCTGGAACGCGGCACACGCACCCGACGGCGCGCTGAGCGGCGGCGGCACCCTCACCTACGTACTCGGCACCTCGCCCGACACCTCCTGGGCGTCGGACGCCTCCGCCGCCCCGCGCTCCTACCCGGGCGCGGCCACCTACGGCGACGTCGGCACATCCGGTGACACCGCCGCCGGCTCCGCCAACTTCGACGGCGCGGGCTACAGCTACTCCACGCACGCCCTGGCCGGCGCGGGCGTCACGCCGGGTTCGCGGATCACCGTGAACGGGGTGACCTTCACCTGGCCCGACGTGCCGCCCGGCGCGCCGGACAACTACGAGGCGAACGGGCAGACGGTACGGACGTCGGGCTCGGGCAGCATCTCCTTCCTGGGTGCCGCCAACAACGGTCCGGCCTCCGGCACGGCGACCGTCACCTACACGGACGGCACGACCCAGTCGGTCGCGGTCGGACTCTCCGACTGGACGCTGAGCGGGGGCGCCGGCTCGCCGCTCGCCGACAACACCGTCGCGGTGACCCTGCCGTACCGCAACCACGCGGGCACCGCGTCCGACAGCACCCGGACGTATGTGTTCGCCACGGCGCCCGTGGCACTGAGTCCGGGCAAGACGGTCAGCGGTGTGCGCCTGCCGTCCGATGTCGCCGCCGGGGGTCTGCACGTCTTCGCGATCGGTTTCGGGAGCGGCTGACCCGGTGTGGGGGCCGGTGCCGGAACATGCCGTTGAGTGGAGCAATCCCGGGGTACGGGGGCACCGCGCACCAGGCTGGTCGGGTGACGCGCGAACGGACCGGCCGGGAGCCGGAGGACGGCTCGATGCCCCGGCCCCGGCTGCCGGCGCCTCCGGCGTGGCTGCGCTGGCTTCCGCTGCTGTACGTCGCGGCCGTGCTGCTGCTGGAGCCCGCCACGCCCGTGGACTGGCCGGTGAGCTTCGTGCTGATCTGCGTGCCCCTGGTGACCGCGTTCGCGCACGGCCCCGTGCTCGTCGGCGCCGCCACGGCGTTCGCCGTGGGCCTCGAAGCGGTGCTGGCCGGCACCCCGTGCTGTGCCGGCCGGTCCGTCGGCTATCTGTGGGACCGTCACTATGTCGCGTCCTACATCTGTACGGCCCTGGTGGGCGGCCTCGGCGCGATCCTGGCCGCCCACCGGCTCCGGCGCGAACGCACCCTGGCCGACGTCCGTTTCGTGGCCGAGATCGCGCAGCGCGTCCTGCTGCGGCCCGTGCCGCACCGGATCGGCCACCTCCGCCTGGAGAGCCTCTACCTCTCCGCGGCCGCGGAGGCCCGCATCGGCGGCGACCTGTACGAGGCCGTCCCCACCCGGTTCGGGGTCCGCCTGGTCATCGGCGACGTCCGTGGCAAGGGGCTGCTCGCCGTCGAGACCGCCGCCGCTCTGCTCGGGGCGTTCCGCGAGGCGGCGTACGACGAACCGGAGCTGCCCGCGCTGGCCCGCCGGGTGGACACGAGCATGAGCCGCAGGGCGACGCAGCTCGGCGGAACGGAGACGGGCGAACGGTTCGTCACCGCGGTCTTCGCCGAGATCCCCGTCGACGGCCGGCTCGTCCGCATCGTCAACTGCGGCCACCCGCCGCCCATCTCGCTCACGGCCGGCGAGGTGCGGGAACTGGAGAGCGGACGCCCGGCCCCGCCCCTGAACCTCGGTATGCTGGTCGAGGACCCGTTCCGCCTGGAGGTGTACCCCTTCCTGCCCGGCGATCAGCTGCTGCTGTACACCGACGGCGTCACGGAGACACGGGACGCGGCGGGCACCTTCTATCCGCTGCTGCAGCGCCTGCGTTCGTGGGGCCCCCTCCCGCCGGAGGAGCTGCTCGCACGGCTCCACGACGACCTGCTGGCCTACGGACACAACGGTCTGCAGGACGACACCGCGGCTCTCGCGGTCTGCCTGCTTCCGGAGGAGCCGCCGGCCGGGCCGCCGGCCGGGCCGCCGGCCGGGTGAGCCCGGCCGGGGTCAGAAGGCGGTGTGGGCGAACCAGTTGTCCAGGACCTCGGTCCGCCCCGAGAGCTCGAAGGCGGAGTCCTGGTACGACCGCCGTCCGTAGAGCAGGAGCAGCAGATCCGCCGCCTGCCCGCGCACCGCCGCCGTGACCGGCCCGGCCTCGTCCGCCGCGCGGTCCGCACGCGGCAGCAGGCGGAAGCCGTCCGGGTCCAGCCGCACCCGCCACTCCTCGCCCGGTCCCTCGCCGGGGTCCGCGCACCGGAACGCGACGGTCTCGCCCTCGCCGCGCAGCTTCGTCACGCCGGGAGCGAAGAGACCCGCGTAGGGCAGGTTGACGAGGAACTCGTCCACGCCGTCCGCCGCGAGCACGGGGTCGAGGTCCGAGTCCAGGCCGACGGCGCGCTCCGCGTCCATCCGGTGGACCAGGGTCTCGAAGAGCATCCGCCGGGCCCAGAACCGCGCGTGCCGGTCCTCGCCCCACACCCACATCGGCGCCTCGGGATCGGTGTCCCGCAGGACGGCTGCCACCGCGGGCACCCCGGCCGCCACCCAGTCGGCGTACTCCCGCGGGTTCTCCGGCAGCCCCAGCTCGACGTCGCGGCTGCGGGGAGGCTCCTGCACCAGCCGGGTCAGCAGGGTGCAGAACCAGCGCTGCAGCGCTCCTACGTGCTGGGTGAGGTCGGCCAGGGTCCAGTCGGGGCAGGAGGGCACCGCAGCCGCCGGGTCGGCGCCCTTGACCACCTCGGCGAAGCGCAGGGTCTCGCGGGCGACGGCCTCACGATAGGTGTCGTACGGCAGAGGGTGCTCCGCCCTGTCGGTGGTGGTCATCGGCTGCCGCCGTCCTGTTCTGTCGTGGGCGCGAAGTCGGTCACCGACAGTCTGGACGCTGGAGTGCGCTCGAAGGCAAGTCGGGGGTTCAGGGGATCTCCTGTTCGGCCCAGATGACTTTTCCGTCGCCGGTGTAGCGGGCGCCCCAGCGCTGGGTGAGCTGGGCCACCAGGAAGAGCCCGCGACCGCCCTCGTCCGTGATCCGGGCGTGCCGGAGCCGGGGAGCCGTGCTGCTGGCGTCGGCGACCTCGCAGGTGAGGCGGGTGTCCCTGAGGAGCCGTAGCCGGATGGGCGGGGTGGCGTAGCGGATGGCGTTGGTGACGAGTTCGCTCACCACGAGCTCGGTCGTGATGGCCAGTTCGCCGAGGCCCCAGTCCTCGACCTGGCGGGTGGCCTGGGCGCGCAGGACACCGACGGCGGCCGGGTCGGCGGGTACGTCCCAGGAGGCGACCCGGTCGGTGCCGAGGCCGTGGGTGCGCGTCAGGAGCAGGGCGATGTCGTCGGGCCGGGGCACGGGCACGAGCTGCCGCACGGCGGACGTGCACAGCGCGTCGAGGTCCTCCCCGGCGTGCCCGAGTACCTCCCCGAGCCGCGCCATGCCGCGCTCGACGTCGCGGTCGCAGCCCTCGATCAGACCGTTGGTGTACAGGCCGAAGAGGCTGTTCTCGGCCAGTTCGATCTCGGTGGCCTCGAAGGCCATGCCCCCCAGTCCGAGCGGGGGTCCGGCGGGGATATCGGGGAAGCGGGCGGGTCCGCCGGGTGCCACGACGACGGGCGGCGGGTGTCCGGCCCGGGCCACCGCGCACCGCCTGCTGACCGGGTCGTACACGGCGTAGACGCAGGTGGCGCCGATGAAGGTGCTCCGGGTGGCCGTGCCGGCGGCGGTCTCCTCGTCGCTCAGCCGCAGCACGAGGTCGTCGAGATGGGCGAGCAGTTCGTCGGGGGGCATCTCCATGGCGGCGAGGGTCTGCACCGCCGTGCGCAGCCGGCCCATGCTCGCCGCCGCGGTGATGCCGTGGCCCACCACGTCGCCGATGACGAGGCCCACCCGGGCGCCGGACAGCGGGATCACGTCGAACCAGTCGCCGCCGACACCGTCCGAGGGGTCGGCGGGCAGATAGGAGGAGGCCACCTCCAGTGCGGTGCCGCCGGTCAGGGCGGGTGGCAGCAGACTGCGCTGCAGGGTGAGCGCCGCCGTGTGCTCCCTGGTGTAGCGGCGGGCGTTGTCGACGCACACCGCGGCGCGGGCCACCAGCTCGCGGGCCGGCAGGACGTCGTCGGCCCCGAAGGAGACGGGGTTGAGCGACCGGGCGAACGTGGTGAGGCCGAGGACGGTGTTCCGGGCCCGCATCGGCACGGCGATGAGCGAGTGCAGCCCGAACTCGCGGATGCGTGCGGCGCGTTCGGACTCCCGGGTGAGCCACAGCTCGTCGGACGGGTCGAGGACCGGGATGAGCAGCGGCTCGCCCGCGGTGAGCAGGCTGTTGTCCTGGGACGGGGGCCGGAAGTGGACCCGGTCGCCGACGCGTGCGACGGCTTCGGGGCAGCCCTCGCGCACCGACCGCAGTGCGGCGCGGCGCATCACCGGCCGGGCGGGCGCGGGTCCGGCGTCGGTCAGCCAGGCTCCGTGGCCCTCGGTGCTGAGCACGGGTTCCAGCAGGTCGACGATGACGAGGTCGGCGAAGCGGGGGACGGCGAAGTCGGCGAGTTCCTGGGCGGTCCGCTGCACGTCGAGGGTCGTGCCGATGCTGGTGCCGGCTTCGTTGACCATGGTCAGCAGCTGCCGCGCGTTCCACCGCTCGGTGACGTCCTGGACCATGTAGCAGACGCCGGTGATGGTGTCGTCGGTGTCCACCAGGGGGAAGAACGAGGTCGAGTAGGCGTGCCGGCGGTGCGGGTCGGCCCAGCTCCAGCCCAGGTACTCGTAGTCGGTCACGGGCAGGCCCGTCGCGATGACCTTGCGCATGAGGCTCTCCAGGTCCTCCGCCTGCAGTCCGGGCAGCAGCTCGCTCAGCCGCCGCCCGAGGCGTTCGTCCCGGGGGACCCCGCCGAGCCGTTCCAGGGTGTCGTTCAGCCAGACGTACCGCAGTTCGGTGTCCATGACGGCCATGCCGACCGGTGAGCGGGTCAGGAACCCGTCCAGGACCGACAGGCCCATGGTCCAGCGCTGCCGCTCTTCGCGGGCCGACACCAGGAAGCACTCGGTGTCGCCCAGGGGGAAGGACGCCGAGACCCGCAGCTGGAGGTCGAGACGGCGGCCGTCCCGGTGCCGTACGGCGACCTGCCCGCTCCAGCCGTTTCCGGCGCGGCACCGCTCCAGGACGCCGGCGAGCCGTGCGGGGTTCTCGGGCACGGCCAGCAGCCGCGCGGCGGAGACACCCAGGACGTCCGTGGCCGCGTGGCCGAGGAGTGCTTCGGCGCTGCGGGTCCAGCCCATGACCACGCCGCATCCCGAGATCACCGCGGCGGCGTCGGTGGACGCGTCGAACACATAGCCCGGTTCCCCGGGTGCGGCCGCGGAGAAGCCCTTTCGCGCAGGTTCCATCAGTGACACCCATACACCACTATGAGCCTGTTTGCCGGGTGATGTGCAGGGGTCGGACGGTCCACTCGTCGCCGTGCGGTTGGGCCGGACCGGTGGCCGGAGGGACCATGGGAGTACCGGTCGTCAGCGTCGACGCCCGCGGGTGTGCGCCCGGCCGGTGGAGGTGAAGCAGGCATGGCAGTGGACTCCTTCGAAACCGGCCACGACGAGCAGCACACCGGGCTGCCCCGGCCGACCGGGCTGCTGGACGTGCTGAGCGTGGCCGCGGTGGCACTGGACACCCGCGGCCGGATCGTCTTCTGGACCCCGCAGGCCGAGGACTTGTTCGGCTACTCGTCGGAGGAGGCCCTCGGCAAGCACGCGGCGCGCCTGCTCATCCATCCGGAACACCTGCAGGCCGTGGTGGGTCTGTTCACGGAGGTGCTGGAGACCGGCCGGGGCTGGGCCGGCACCTTTCCCGTCCGGCACAAGGACGGCGGCAGCCGGCTGACGGAGTTCCGGACCATGCGGCTGCTGGACGACCTCGGGGACGTCTACGCCCTGGGCATCGCGGCCGACCACACCCTGCTCCAGCGGGTCGAGACGGATCTGGCGCTGTGCGAGCAGCTGATCAACCAGTCCCCGATCGGTCTGGCCCTGCTCGATCCGGACCTGAAGTACCTCCTGGTCAATCCGGCGCTGGAGCGGATCGACGGCGTTCCCGCCGAGGACCACATCGGCCGCCGTCTGCGCGAGACGCTGCCGTTCCCGGACGTCGACACCGTCGAGTCCGCGCTGCGCCAGGTGCTCACCACGGGGACGCCCCTGCTGGACCAGTACCACGTCGGCCGTCCCTCGGCCGACCCCGGCCACGAACACGCCTGGTCGCTGTCCTTCTACCGGCTGGAGGATCCCGGCGGGCGGGTGCTGGGCGCGGCCGCCTCGGTCGTCGACGTCACCGAGCGGCACCGCGCGGCGGCCGAGGCCGACCGGGCGCGGCGGCGCCTGGCGCTCATCGCGGACGCCTCCGCGCGGGTGGGCACCGCGCTGGACGTGGAGCAGACGGCCCATGAACTGGCCGAGATCGCCGCGCCGGCCCTGGCCGACGTGGTCGCGGTGGACATCCTCGACTCCGCGCTGTCCTGCCGTATGCGCAGACGGGACAGCGGACCGGAGCTCTTCCGGGCCGTGGCCCTGAAAGCGGCGCATCCCACGGTGGCGCTGCGCGCCGCCGACTCCCCGGGCGACCTCGCCGCATACGAGGGTGACCGGCTGGTCAGCCTGTGCGTCCACACCGGGCGCCCGGTGATGGTCCGCCACGTCGGGCCGCAGGATCTGCCCCGTATCGCCCGGGACGCCGCGGCCGGTGCCCTGCTGGCGCAGGCCGGCGTCCACTCGTATCTCGCCGTGCCGCTGATCGCCCACGGCGAGGTGCTCGGCGCCCTCGATCTCAAGCGGACCCGCAATCCGGCGCCGTTCGACGAGGACGACGTCGTCCTGGCCATGGAACTCGCCGGGCGGGCCGCCGTCGCCATCGACAACGCCCGCTGGTTCCAGAGCGTCCGCAACACCGCCCTCACCCTGCAGCGCAGTCTGCTGCCCGAGCACTCGGCGCACCACACGGGCCTGGAGCTCGCCTCCCGCTACCAGCCGGCGCAGGCCACCAGCGAGGTCGGCGGCGACTGGTACGACGTCATCACGCTGGCCGGCGACAAGACCGCCCTGGTGGTGGGCGACGTCATGGGCAACGGCATCGACGCGGCCGCCACCATGGGCCGGCTGCGCACCGCGACCTGCGCCTATGCCGATCTCGACCTCGACCCGGGCGCGGTCCTGCAGCACCTGGACAAGATCACCTGCGATCTGGAGCACTACATCGTCACGTGCGTGTACGCGGCGTACGACCCCCGCACCGGGCGGTGCAGCATCGCCAACGCCGGACACATGCCGCCCGCGCTCGCGCGTCCCGGCGCCGCGCCGAGGCTCCTGGACCTGCCCACCGCGGCACCGCTCGGCGTCGGCGGCGTACGGTTCGAGACGACCACCGTCGCGCTGCGCCCAGGCGATGTGCTAGTCCTCTACACCGACGGCCTCGTGGAGACCCGCCAGCACCCCATCGACGACCGGTTGAACGCCCTGCTGGACCTCCTCGACGAGCCGGACAGGCCGCTGGAGGAGACCTGCGACATCCTGCTGCACGGGCTGCGCCACCCCGACGACCACGACGACGTGGCCCTGCTCGTCGCCCGGGCCCTGTAGACCGGCACCGCTGGAGACCGGCACCGCTGTCCGGACAGCGGCGTCCTACCGTGCCGTCGGCTGTCCCGAACCGGCCGGGAGCGACGGGTCGGCGGCCCCGCGGACGAGCAGCAGGAGGGCGTCGACCAGGTCGTCGGCGGGGCTGCCCGTGGCCAGGCGCCGCAGTTGCAGGCCCATCACGAGGGCGACCGTCGTGGCGGCGAGACGTTCCGCGTCCGGGACGCCGAGCGCGCTGAGGATCCGGGCGGCGAGCAGGTCGTAGGCCCGGAACGCCTCGGCCGCCGCCTCCCGCAGGCGCTCGTCGCGTCCGGCGTGCAGATACAGCTCGAAGGGGGCGAGATGGGCGCTGTCCAGCGCCGAGCCGCAGGCGACCTGACCGGCCAGGGACGCCGCGTCCCGGACGTCCAGGCCCTCCGTCTGGCACTGCTCGGCCAGCTCGGTGAAGTGCCGTGCCTCCTCGCGCACGAAGTGCAGCAGACTCTCGCGCAGCAGCTCGTGCTGGGTCTCGAAGTGGTAGGTGACCGAACCGAGGGAAACCCCCGCTTCCTTGGCGATCCGCCGGTTGGTGACCGCCGCGACCCCGTCCTCGCCGATGATCCGCAGGACGGCGGTGATGATGCGCTGGCGCGTCGGCGCGGAGGGGGCGGCATGCGGCATGGCGTGCATTCTTCCATCCCGTGTGGACACCGCCGCCCGGGCTCCCTATTGTTCGTTCGAACGAACATGATGGGAGGGGTGGTCGTGCGCATTGCCGGGTCAACCGTTCTGCTCACCGGCGTCACCGGCGGCATCGGGGGCGCGCTCGCCGCCGAGTTGTCCGCCCGCGGCGCCCGCCTGGTGCTCACCGGCCGGCGGCCCGACGCGCTGGCACCCCTCGCCGAGCGCTACGGCGCCCGGACGATCCCGGCCGATCTGGCCGACCCGGACGATGTGCGGCGGCTGGCCGAGGAGGCCGCCGGCACGGACATCCTCATCGCCAACGCGGCCCTGCCCTCCAGCGGCGACGTGCTCGACTACACCCCCGAGCAGATCGACCGGGCCCTCGCGGTGAACCTGCGCGCCCCCGCGGTGCTCGCCCGGCTGCTCGCGCCCGGCATGGTGGCCGCCGGACGTGGTCACATCTGCTTCGTCGGGTCACTGTCCGGCATGGCGGCCACCAAGTCCTCCTCCCTGTACAACGCGACCAAGTTCGGACTGCGCGGCTTCTCGCTGGCCTTCCGCCAGGATCTGCACGGCACGGGCGTCGGCGTCTCGATCGTCCAGCCGGGATTCGTACGCGAGCTGGGCATGTTCGCGAAGACGGGTTCGGCCACGCCCGGCGGCGTCCGTACCGTCCCCCCGGAGCGGGTCTGCAAGGGGGTGACGCGGGCGATCGAACGCGATGTCGCCGAGATCAACGTGGCACCCGTCGAGCTGCGGTTCCTCACCAAGGTCGCGTCGCAGTTCCCGGGCTTCGCGGAGCGGGTGCAGCGGCTGGCGGGGGCGGAGCAGGCGATGAACGCGATCGTGGCCGCGCAGCGATCGAGCCGCTGAGGATCAACGGAGGGCAGTTGTCATGTCCGCAGGCGCTGTGGCAGGATCCCCCCGTTCGACAGCGCGTCCCACCACTCCTCCCGAAGGACTGAAGTCCATGGTTCCGGCGTCCCCCAGCGGCCGCCGCCGATACTGAGCCGTCTGCCCCGAGGCAGCGTCCTCCGGTATCTCCCGCACCTCCTCACGGCGGTCCGACGACGCGGTGTTCCAGCACACCGCCCGCCTCCTCGCAGAGGCCGTTCCCGTATGCCCGGCCGCGCCCCGGCTCACAGCAGCCCGCGGCCGCCTTCACCGTGAGGTCTTCACCATGCGCACCGATGTCCAGCGCTTTGCCGTCGCCCACCTGCTGCGCCGCCCGGCGGCACAGGAAGTCGGCGGTTTCGTCGTGGGGTTCGACCCCTCGACGACCAGCCCGTACATCAACTACGCCACCCCCCTCCCCGGCGCCGAGCCCACCCACCGGGACGTCGCCGACCTGATCGCGGCGTTCCGCGAGCGCGGACTGCGGCCCCGCCTGGAGTTCGCCCCGGACGCCGCACCCGCCGTCGAACCCGCGCTGCGCCGGGCCGGGTTCGGCACGGAGGCGGTGCACGAGTACCTGGTCTGCACACCGGCCACGCTGGCCGCACCCCGCTCCGGCCCCGGCCCGGCGGGCCCGGTCCACGTGGAGGCCCCGACCGCGGAGGCCGACTACACCGAGCTCGACATCGCGCTCTCCGAGGCCTTCGGCGGCGAGTGGGAGCCCTCCCCGGAAGGCGCGGCCCGGTTGCGGCGCGCCGAAGAGGGCGGCGGAGCCGTCCGGTTCGTCCGCACGCCCGACGGCGGCTGCGCCGGCGGTGCCCTGTGCTCGGCGCCCGCCGAGGGCACCGCCGAACTCGCCGGCGTGGGCACCCTTCCGGCGTACCGGGGCCGTGGCATCGCCGCCGCGGTGACCTCGGCCCTGGCCGAGACGATGTTCGGCCGCGGAGCGCGGTCGGTGTGGCTGGAGTACTCCGGCGAGGGCTCCCGCCGCGTGTACGAGAGGGTCGGCTTCCGGCCCGGCGGCACGCGACTGTACGTCTCGCTCGAAGGGTGACGCACTGGCCGGCGGGGACGGGTCCCGTCCTCGCCGGCGCACCCCGTCAGCCCTCCCCGGGCAGCGGGTGGTCCTTGACGAACCGGCGGATCTCCTCCGTGAGGGCGGCCGGGTTGTCCAGCTGGACCAGGGTGCGGGCGTCGGGGATCTCCACATAGCGGGCGTCCGGCAGCAGCCCGGCCAGGCGGCGGCCCGTGGCGGGCGGCATCATGCGGTCCTCGGCGCCCCAGGCGACCAGCACCGGGCGGGTGAACCCCGGGAGGTTCCGGGCCGCTTCCAGGTAGCAGTCCTTCCGGGTCGTACGGCAGAACTTGCCGAAGTCACGGCGGATGTGACGGTTCGTCAGCAAAGGGCCGTACCAGCGGGCGACGAGTTCCTTCGGCAGCCGCCTCTTCGCCATGCCGCCGAGCGAGGTCCGCATGCGGGCCAGGGCGGGGAAGCGGAAGGACTGCAGGAGGAGGAAGAGGCCGCCGGGCACCTTGCTCGCCGCGTACAGGATCCGGCCCTGGATGCCGGGCGGGTAGTTGTCCAGGGCCTCGCAGGAGGTCAGGACGAGCCGGGCGATGCGCTCGTCGCGGACGCCGACGAGGAGCTGGGCCGTGCCGGTGTCGTTCTGGACGAGGGTGACGTCCCGAAGGTCGAGACGGTCCATGAATTCGGCGAGCAGGCGGGCGATGCCGTGCGCGGACAGGTCGGCGTCCGGCCGCATGGGGCGCCGGTGGCTGCCCAGGGGCAGCACGGGGACCAGCACGCGGAAGTCGGGACGCAGGGCGGAGACGACATCGGCCCAGACCGAGTCGTCGAAGCCGAGGCCGTGGGCGAGGAGTACGACGGGGCCGTCGCCTCCGGTGTCCTGGTAGTCGATGGTGCCCGCGCTCAGCCCGATCTCCGGCATGCCTGTGCCTCCGCCCGTCGGCCGCTACGCTGACCGTGCTCTTGATAGATCGTTCTAGTGACAGAATAGACGCCGACCGCCCTTTGGCAACAGCGGCTGCCCCGGAGGTGCCCCATGAGCGACGGCAAGGCGATCAGCACCCACGAGACCCGGCAGCGGATCCTGGACGCCGGCACGGAGCTGTTCCGGCGCTCGGGCTACACCGGCACGGGGATGAAACAGATCGCCGAGGCCGCCGGTGCGCCCTTCGGCTCGATCTACCACTTCTTTCCCGGCGGGAAGGCCCAGCTGGGCGAGGAGGTGGTCCGCACCTCGGGCGCCGTCTACCTGGCGCTCATCACCACGCTGATGAGGCCGTACGAGGACCGGGTCGCGGCCACGGCCGACGCCTTCGCCGCCGCGGCCGGTACGCTCGCCGAGCTGGACTTCGCCGACCCGTGCCCCATCGCGACGGTCGCGATGGAGGTCGCGAGCACCAACGAGCCGCTGCGGCAGGCCACTTCGGAGGTGTTCGACAGCTGGATCGAGCACCTGGCCGCGTACTACGCCGAGGGCGGGATTCCCGGGCCCGCCGCCCGGGAGACGGCGAGCTCGGTCGTCGCCCTGCTGGAGGGCGCCTTCATGCTGGGCCGGGCCGCGCGCAGCACCGAGCCGGTGCGGGCCGCGGGCACGGCGGCCGCGGCGATCGTACGAGCGGCACTGGGCGGGGAGTGAACCGGCCGTGGCCGTCAGGACGCCCGGCCCGCCCGGTAGAGGTCGCGGAGCAGGGCGATCTCGGCCCCGTGGTGCAGCACTTCCTGGTTGACCCACCACACGATGTCGAGGAAGGGTTCCTCAGGGTCGCTGCCGTACGGGTAGGCGCAGTACCCGACCGTGTCCAGCGCGGCGTCGTCGGCGCCCAGCAGGGCCCCCCGCCAGGCGGCGGCGCCGGTCTCGAAGGCCGCGACCGCGCCGGCCGCGTCCCCGCTGACGGGATGGTTCCCGCGGGTCGCCGAGCGGCTGCCGGCGGAGTGGTCGGCGCGCAGGGAGAGCATCTCGGTGAGGTGGCTCAGGCGCCATGCGAGGGTGGTGACGGGCGGGGGCCAGGGGTGCGGGTACGGCGCGGCGTCCCGCCCCCAGGGGCCGGCACCGTCGAGAGAGGCCGCCCTCGGTCCCGGCCCGTCCGCGCGTCGTCTGACCGTCCAGCAGCCCGGGACCGGTTCCCAGAAGTACTCCTCGTCGGTCAGCGGCTCGACCTTGGTCTCCGCGCCGTCACCGCTGTCCATGACGGGCCCGGCCAGCCGGTGCAGCAGGCGCTCGCAGGCGAAGTCGAACTGCTCCAGCAGGGGAAGGAGCCGGGGCGGTGGTGGGGTCATCGGATGCTCCGGGGTGAGTTCGGGGGCCGCTGGACGACGGTCGGGTGCGGGCCGCGTACCGGTCGGTGGCCGCGACCAGGCACCGCGACATGCCGGGGGTACCGGTGGTGCGGCCTGCATCGTCCACCACCGACTCACTCTCCCGCCAGGGCAATTGGAGCCGCCGGACTACGCCGGAAAGGCCGCCGAAGCGGCGACTGCCCATCCTGGCGGACCGGCCGCAACCCCGCTGGTCGAGCAGGACGATCCGGTAGGCGGCCGGGGCGAACAGCCGATGTGTGCGGGATCCCCGCTCACAGTTGCCGTCGTACGCCGGCCTCCCGTTCCGCCTGCTCCAGCTGGTGGCCGAGGTCGCCGTGCAGGGACGTCCGGGCGCGGCCCCGGCGGCCCAGCGGGAGGATCGTACGCTGGGCCGTGTCCTCCAGCAGGAGGGCGAAGCCGCCGTACAGGGCGAAGACCGCGAGGGCCACGCCGGTCCAGCCGGCGGCGGTGCGCAGCACGGCCGCTCCGCCGGCCTCGTGGACGCCGGTGAGGACGAACCGGCAGGCTCCGATCAGCAGCAGCGCGGAGAACAGCGGCTTGCCGGGGACCGCGGCGGCGGCGAGCAGGAGCATGAGCGGGGCGATGCTCAGCAGGAACACGGCCAGCCCGGGGCTGGGCTGTCCCGGCGGCCCGGACAGGATGACCAGCGCGCTGCCCGCCCAGGCACAGCCGAGCACGGACAGGCCGCAGGCGGCGCCGCTGTCGCGGGCGAGGAAGGCGAAGATCCCGGAGAGCAGTTGCAGGGGTACGACGAACACGAGGATCAGCAGCATCAGCGGCCGGCTCTGGGCCAGGGGCACCCAGGACAACTGCACGGCGGTGAGCAGAACGCTTCCGGTGCCGAAGGCGAAGAAGCCGAGGGGCAGGCTGCTGGCCAGCGGTCTGAGCATGATCCTCGTCAGCGCCTCGGGCCGCGGCGGCCCGCTGGTCGTGTCGCTCGTCCGCGCTGTCGGTGACGGCATCCGGATCACCCCGTCCCTCGGGCCTGGACCGTAGTACTGCGGTGGTCGTACGACACGGGGTACCCCGTTGTGCGCGCAGTCCTGCGCCTCAGCCCGCCCGGGCCACGGAACGGAGCGTTCTGTCGCGGAAGCGCCCCGGAATTGTCCGTGATCTGTAACAGCCGGATCCCGCGTTCAACCCCGGCCGTCCTGACAGGTGCACAGGGACCAGGTGCACAACAACACAGGGATTTCGGCAGGATCGGGGCGGGGCATGGCGCGGCACGGCGGACGGGGATGGCACGGTCGGGTGATCGCGGCGGCGGTCGGGGTCACGGCGCTGGCGGCGGCCGCGTCGGTGTGGACCGCGGAGGCCGGACAGCCGGGCGGCGGCGGTTCGCCGCGGGCGGGCGTCTCGTCCGGGCACACCGCGCCCAAGGCCGCGGCCGTGTCCGCCGACATCGCCCACGCCTCGGACGGGGGCGCGCACGCGGTCAACATCACCATCGACGACGGCCCGAACCCGGAGTGGACCCCGCAGGTGCTGCAACTGCTGCGCGCCAACGGTGTGAAGGCGACGTTCTGCATGGTCGGCCCGCAGGCCCAGGCGCATCCGGAGCTGGTCCGGCAGGTGGTGGCGGCCGGGCACCGGCTGTGCGACCACACGGTGTCGCACGACACGACGATGGACAAGAAGTCCGAGGCCTACCAGTCGCAGCAGATCCTGGAGGCCGAGCAGCAGATCACCAAGGCGTCCGGCGGCGTACAGCCCATGTACTACCGGGCTCCGGGCGGTGCCTTCACCCCGTACAGCCGGCATCTGGCGGCGTCGCACGGGATGCGGCCGCTGGGCTGGAACGTGGACTCCAAGGACTTCGAGCGGCCGGGTACCGCCGCCATCGTCGCCACCGTCGAGCGGGAGCTGTCCAACGGGCCGACGATCCTCTTCCACGACGCGGGCGGCGACCGCTCGCAGACCGTGGCCGCACTGCGCATCCTGCTGCCGTGGCTGAAGCAGCAGGGCTACTCGTTCGGTTTCCCGGTCCGCTGAACCAGCCCGCCGGGCAGGTGACTTCAGCCGACCCGGTGGCAGACGTCCTCCACCGGTGTTCGGCCACGCGACGGTGAACCGCGGGGAAATTCTCGGCCATCGACGCCTTGGGACAGCTGTTCGGATCCGGAGGGGTGTCTACCATGAGCCCCCTGTGTACGTCGTCCCGGAAAGGCTCGCCATGCCGTTGCCTCGCCTCGGCACGCGGTCGGTCCGGCTCCGGACGGCCCCCGCCGTGTTCGTCCTCCTCTCCGTGGGTCTCGCGGGCACGCTCCTGGCCGTCTCGCCGGGCGGGCCGCGGCAGGGCCGGGCCGGCGGTGCCCCGTCGGGGCACATCGTCATCGAGGTGTCGAAGAGCCGCTGCGGCCGGGGCTGGACCCGGCCCGAGCCCGGGGTGCACACCTTCGACCTGCACAACTCCTCCGACGGCGCCGCCGAGGTGTACCTGGAGGACCCGGGCAGCCAGGCGGTGTACGGCGAGGTGGAGGGCATCGGCCCCGGTACCACACGGCAGTTGACCGTCCGGCTGGGCAAGGGGACGTACGCCTTCAAGTGCGTGCCCGACGACGCCGACGCCGTCACCGGACCCAGTGTGCGCATCACCTCCGGGCAGCGCGGCCCGGGCGCCGCACCGGTCACCCAGCACGACCTGATCCCGCCCGCCGTCGCCTACCAGAAGTGGGTCGGCGGCGGCCTCGGCGACGCCGTCCGGCTCACGACGAGGCTCAGGGACGCGATCGACCGGGGCGACCTCTCCGGTGCCCGGTCGGCCTGGTTGCCGGCGCATCTGGCGTACGAGCGGCTGGGGGCCGCGTACGACGCCTTCGGGGACGCGGACGCGGAGATCAACGGCACCGACGCGGGCCTGCCCGGCGGGGTGCACGACAAGGGCTTCGCCGGGTTCCACCGCGTCGAGTACGGGCTGTGGCACGGTGAGCCGGCCGCCGGGCTGCGCGCCCCGGCGGCGGCGCTGGTGAAGGCGCTGACCGGGCTGCGGGACACCTGGTCGCAGGCCCGGATGGACCCCGCCCAGCTGGGTCTGCGCGCACACGAGATCCTGGAGAACACCGTGCAGTTCGAGCTGACCGGCCGCACCGACTACGGCAGCGGCAGCAACCTCGCCACCGCCCGCGCCAACCTCGACGGCACGCGCGAGGTGCTGTCCCGGCTGCGCCCGCTGCTGAGCACGCGGTACGCCGGTCTGCCGGGGCTCGACAAGGACCTGGAGCGGGCCCGGCACACCCTCGACGGTTTCCGGCACGGCGACCGCTGGACCCCGCTCGACGCCCTGAGCCGCGCCCGGCGGGAGCAGATCGACGCGGTCCTCGGTGACCTGGTGGAGCGGCTGGCGTCGGTGGCCACCCTGTGCGACCCGCGGAGGACCGTGTGAGCGACCGTCCGAGCGACCGTGTGAACGGCCGTCCAGGCGACCGGGTGAGCAGTGCCGGACGGCCCGAGGGCGTTGGCCGCCGCCGCTTCCTGCGCGGCGCCGCCCTCGCCGGGGCCGGCCTCGCCACGAGCGCCGCCGCCCCGGACGCCACGGCCGACACCACACCCGCGCCCGCTCCCTTCCACGGCGCGCACCAGGCCTCGGTCCTCGCGGCCCCGCGCCGGACCTGTGTGTTCGCCGCCCTCGACGTGACCGCCGGGAGCCGTGCGGAACTCACCGACCTGCTGCGCACACTCACCGACCGGGCCCGCTTCCTCACCTCGGGCGGGACGCCCTCCCCGGCCGGCATCACCGGTCCGCCCGCCGACTCGGGCGTCCTCGGCGACCCGCTGCCCTCCGGCCAGTTGGCCGTCACCGTCGGCGTCGGCGCCTCGCTCTTCGACGACCGGTTCGGGCTGGCCGCTCTCCGGCCCCGGCGGCTGACCGCCATGCCCGCCTTCCCCGACGACGACCTGCGGCCCGACTGGTGCCACGGCGACCTCAGCCTCCAACTGCACGCCGACGAGCCGGACACCACCCTGCACGCGCTGCGTGACATCGCCCGGCACACCCGGGGCGCGATGCAGGTCCGCTGGCGGCTGGACGGCTTCTCCAGCCCGCCCCGGCCCTCCGGCACCCCGCGCAACCTGATGGGCTTCAAGGACGGCACCGCCAACCCGGACGCGTCGAACGCCCGTGAGATGGACCGCCTGGTGTGGGTGGGCCAGGGTATGGGCGAGCCGGACTGGGCGGTCGGCGGCAGCTACCAGGTCGTACGGCTGATCCGGATGCTGGTGGAGTTCTGGGACCGGGTCTCGCTCAGCGAGCAGGAGCGGATGTTCGGCCGGGCCCGCTCCTCCGGCGCGCCGCTGGACGGCGACCACGAGCACGACACGCCGAAGTACGCCGACGATCCCAAGGGTGACGTCATTCCGCTGGACGCGCACATACGCCTCGCCAACCCGCGCACACCCGGCACCGCCGGCCAGCGCCTGCTGCGCCGCGCCTACAACTACGACCGGGGCATGGACGCCAACGGCAACCTCGACATGGGCCTGCTGTTCTCCTGCTACCAGCAGGACCTGAAGCGGCAGTTCGAGACGGTGCAGCACCGGCTGGCGGGCGAGCCGCTGACCGACTACATCACCCCGTTCGGCGGCGGCTACTTCTTCGCACTGCCCGGGGTACGGGACGCCTCGGACTGGTACGGACGTGCGTTGTTGGGCTGAACCTGTCCGGACAACTCGGCGGCCGACCAGGTCAACACACAGTCAAGTTTTGCCCCAACATCCCTGACTTGGTGTTCACCCACAGGTCATCATGGCTCCGCCGACGCGCCCGGCAACGGGCGCAGCATCCGTGCCCGTACGACGCAAAAACGTTCAGTCCGGAGGGGAATTCCACCATGGCCAGCAGAGGAACACGAGCCGCGCTGCGCACGCTCGGCGCGCTCGCGGGGGCCGCCGCGCTCACCGCGCTCGGCAGCAACGCGCCCGGCTGGGCGGCCGTGCCCGCAGGCCAGGCCTCGACCGCGACGCCGATCAAGCACGTCGTCGTACTGTTCGACGAGAACATCTCCTTCGACCACTACTTCGCCACGTACCCGAAGGCCGCGAACACCGACGGCACGAAGTTCCACGCGGCGAAGAACACCCCGAAGGACATCGACACCCTCGCGCACGCCGGGCTGCTCAAGCACAACCCGAACCAGTACGCGCCCAAGCGGCTGTCCCCGTCCCAGGCGATGACCTGCGACCAGAACCATTCCTACGGCCCCGAGCAGTACGCCTACAACGGCGGCAAGGCCGACCAGTTCGTGCAGAACACCGAGGTCGACAAGTGCAGCGGCGGCCTGTTCGGCGAACCCGGCCTGGCCATGGACTACTACGACGGCAACACCGTCACCGCGCTGTGGAACTACGCCCAGCACTACTCCCTGAGCGACCGCTCGTACAGCTCGAACTACGGCCCTTCCACGCCCGGCGCCCTCAACCTCATCTCCGGCAGCACGCACGGCGTCATCTCCGTCGACCCGGTCACCGGCAAGCAGACGGCGAAGCCGGACCCGTACGCCGTCCAGTCGCCCGACGCAAAGGGTGTCGGCACGATGATCAACGACCCCGACCCGGCCTTCGACGACTGCTCCGGCAAGGACCACACCAGCAGCAACGCGCTGGCGGCGATGCAGGGCAGGAACATCGGTGACCTGCTCAACGCCAGGAAGGTGACCTGGGGCTGGTTCCAGGGCGGCTTCCGTCCGTCGGCCGCGTGGAACGGCACGTCCGGCTCGTACGCCAAGTGCGACACCACCCACACCAACGCGGGCGGCGCGGCCGTGGTCGACTACAGCCCGCACCACAACCCGTTCTCCTACTACAAGTCGACGGCGAACCCGCACCACTTGGCGCCGAAGAGCGTCTCGGAGATCGGCCACAACGGCCGGGCCAACCACAACTACGACCTGACCGACTTCTCCGCCGCGCTGAAGGCGGGCAAGCTGCCGGCCGTCAGCTTCGTCAAGGCCGGTGCGTACCAGGACGGCCACGCCGGCTACTCCGACCCGGTCGACGAGCAGCACTTCCTGGTCAAGCAGATCAACGCGATCCAGAGCTCACCGCAGTGGAAGTCCACCGCGGTCGTGGTCGCCTACGACGACTCCGACGGCTGGTACGACCACGCCTACGTCGCCCCGCGCAACGGCTCGCAGGACACCTCGGCCGGCTCCAACGGCAAGGCCACCGACAGCCCGGCCTGCCAGAAGGGCCCGAAGGCGGCCGGCGGTTACCAGGACCGCTGCGGCCCCGGCACCCGTCAGCCGCTGCTCGTCATCTCGCCGTACAGCAAGGTGAACAAGGTCGACCACACCCTGACGAACCAGGCGTCCATCACCCGGTTCATCGAGGACAACTGGAGCACCGGCCGGATCGGCGACCACTCCTTCGACGCCACGGCCGGCTCGCTGGCGGGCATGTTCGACTTCCGGCGCCCGAACGACAAGCAGGTGCTGCTGAACTCCGACGGCTCCGTGCGGCACGTCGGCCCGGTCCAGCACATCGCCCCGGTGGCCACGAGCATCACCCCGGGTCCGGCCATGCAGAACACGGCCGCGTCGACCGACGCCTCCGGCTTCCCGGTCCTGCCGGTCGGCCTCGGCGTGGGCGCCCTGCTGGCCGCGGGTGCGACCGGCACGTACCTGACGCTGCGCCGCAGGCAGCACGGCACCGCCTGAGCCCGCACCACCCCAGGTGATCGCGCCCCCGGACGGCCCCGGGGGCGCGGTCGTCCGCGGTCAGCCCCGCTCCCGGGCCTCGACGCGAAGGCGCGGCGCCACCGCATGCCCGCAGGAGGCGCCGTGCGCGCGGTCGCCGGACCCGGGCGGCCACGTCCGCCGAGGTCCGGTCTGCTGCGAAGCTGCGTGCCGTGCAGCTGGTGGAGGCGATCGGGGCCTGGCGGGACGGGCACGGTGGAGTCGTGGCGGCACGGGCGCGGGTCACGGCGCTCGGGCTGCCGGGGGACCCCGTGGGACAGGCCGGGCCGCTGCTCCCGGCGGCCAACCGGGCGGCGCTGCAGGTCGTGGACGCGCAGTACGGCGGGATCCTGTCCCGGTCGGCCGGCGTGCTGGTGGTGTGCCGGCAGTGGACCCGGCGCGGTGGCACGGTGAGCGCGGGCGGGACGACCGTCGACGCCCTGCGTCCGGCGCACCCGGGACCGGCTCCGCGGTCGCTCGCGCCGGACGTGAGGGCCGTGCTGTCCGACGACCGGATCGTGCTGCCGCCCGCCGCCGCGGCGGACCTGCGCAGCGGTCAGGTGCACCCCGGCGTGGCCCGGGCGGTGCGCGCGCCGGCGCGGACGTACCGGCTGGAGGTGAGCGTCGTCCGCTCCACGTGTGGCGGCTCGACGGCCACGCTGTCGTCGACCCGGCGACGCCTCGCGCTCTGATCGAGCGGTTCATCCGGGACGCGGCGGCGCCGGTCAGTTCTTCAGCGACCCGACGCACCACGACCATGTGCCCATCGGCTTCCGCGGCTGACACCCTCACCCGGACGGCCGCGCCGCCCGGTGGCCCGGGGTTGCGGGCACGGGCAGGCGCCGGAACGCTGGAGCGGACACGCCTCCGGGAGGTCATGTGGCTCCGGGACACGACACGCCCCCCGCCGAGGGCCCCGGCCGCCGGCGCTTTCTCACCCTGTGCACCGGTCTGGGCCTCGGCACGGCGGCGGCGTGCACGGCTGCGCCGCCGCGTCCGCACGGCGCGACCGGCCAGGGCAGGCGGCGGCTGCGGCCCGAGGCGGAGGACGCGCCGGGCACCGCCGACTGGCGTCTGGGGCCGACCGGGCCGCCGGACGCCGTGGCCGGCTACACGGACCGGGTGAGCGTGCGGCCGGGCGAGGCCTTCGGGCTGCATGTGTCGACGACCGCCGCGTCCTTCAGGGTGTCCGCATTCCGGGTCGGCTGGTACGGGGGCCGGCGCGCCCGCCGGGTCTGGGCGTCCGAGCGCATACCCGGCCGCTCCCGGCCGGCCCCGCGCGTGCTGCCCGCGACGCGCACCGTGCGCGCCGACTGGCCGAGGACGCTGCCCGTGGACACCTCCGGCTGGCCGGAGGGCGCCTATCTGCTGCGGCTGGAGGCGGACAGCGGCCACCAGCGCCATGTGCCGCTGATCGTCCGCTCCGCCGACGGCGCGGGCCGTACGGTCCTGCTGCACGCTCCGGCGACCTGGCAGGCGTACAACCGCTGGGGCGGCAGCAGCCTCTACGCCGGCGCCTCCGGGGCGTACGCCACCCGCTCCCTCGCGGTGAGCTTCGACCGCCCCTACGACGGCGGGGGCGCCGAGAAGTTCCTGGTGTACGAGTGGGCGCTGGTGGTGCTGGCCGAGCGCCTGGGCATCCCGCTCGCCTACAGCACGGGCGTCGACGTCCACCGGGATCCGGGGGTGCTGCGAGGAGCGCACGCCGTGGTCTGCCTGGGGCACGACGAGTACTGGACGCCGCAGCAGCGGGCCCATGTGGCCGCTGCCCGCGACGCCGGTACGAACCTCGCCTTCCTCGGCGCGAACACCTGCTTCCGCCGGGTCCGGCTGGAGGCCGGGGAATCCGCGGACGGCCGTACGGTGGTCTGCTACAAGACCGACTACCGCGCCGACCCCTGCTACGGCTCGCATCCGGCCCAGGTCACCACCGACTACCGGCTGCCGCCCGCCGCGGATCCCGAGTCCTCGCTGACCGGTGTGCTCTACGAGGGGTATCCGGTCGACGCTCCCTATGTCGTCCGGGCCGCCGATCACTGGTTGTACGACGGTACCGGCGTACGCTCCGGCGACTCCTTCGCCCATCTCGTCGGCGTCGAGTACGACCGGGTCACCCCCGGCGCCCCCACCCCGGGGCCCCTGGAGATCACCGCGCACTCCCCGCTGGTCTGCGGCGGCCGGCCCAGCCACAGCGACTCGGCGTACTACACGGCGCCCGGCGGCGCCGGTGTGTTCGCGACCGGCACCATGCGCTGGGTGGAGGGCCTGGCGGCCGGGACGGGCATGTTGGGGCGGGACCACGGCATGGACGCCCGTACCCGCGCCTTCGTCACCCGCACCACGGAGAACCTGCTGCGGACGTTCGCGAAGGGGCCCGCGGCCCGGCACGCGCCGCCGCCCCGCCCCAACACGGCGGCCCTGTACGGCGGGGCCTGAGCTCAGGGCAACGGGGTGCCGCCGGTCGCGTTGAGGATCTCGGCGGTGATGTAGCTCGCCTGCGGGGAGGCCAGGTAGACGTAGGCCGGGGCCAGTTCGGCGGGCTGGGCCGGGCGGCCGAGCGGGGCCTGCTTGCCGAACTCCTTCGTGTCCGGCATGGTCGACGGGATCAGCGGCGTCCACACCGGTCCCGGCGCCACCGCGTTGACCCGGATGCCGCGCTCGGCGACCATCTGCGCGAGCCCCTGGGTGAAGGTGACGATCGCCCCCTTGGTCATCGCGTAGTCCAGCAGGTGCGGGCTGGGCTTGTACGCCTGGACCGACGTGGAGTTGATCACGCAGCCGCCGGCCGGGATGTGCGGCAGGGCGAACTTGGTGAGCCAGAACATGCCGTACAGGTTGGTCCGCATGACCCGGTCGAACTGCTCGGTGCTGATGGCCTCGATGCCGTCCGGCTGGGACATCTGGTAGGCGGCGTTGTTCACGAGGACGTCGATGCGGCCGAACTCGGCGACCGCCCGCTCGATCAGCGCCCGGCAGTTGTCCTCCTCCCGGATGTCGCAGGAGACGGCGACCGCCTTGCGTCCGGCCTCCTCCACCAGCCGACACGTCTCGCGGGCCTCGTCCTCCTCCGCGGCGAGGTGGGTGAACAGCACGTCGGCACCCTCGCGGGCGAAGGCGAGGGCCACCGCCCGGCCGATGCCGGAGTCCCCGCCGGTGATCACGGTCTTGCGGCCGTCCAGCCGGCCCGCCCCGCGGTAGGACTCCTCGCCGTGGTCGGGCGGCGGGTCCATCGGGCCGGTCCAGCCCGGATGGGGCTGGTCCTGGGAGGGGAAGTCTGGGCGGGCGTGCTGGGTGACCGGGTTCGGCCGGTCACCGTGCTGGTCCGTCACGGCGGCCTCCTGGGTCTCGGGCGGACAGGACAGCCGACCGGGTTCCCGGATCACACGGGCCGAAAAGCCCGGTCAGCCGGTGGCGGCCCGCTGCCGTCAGTCCGTCGCCGGGTGCTGACCTCCCGTGCGCATGTGGTCCCTGCGGGCGAGGTTGTAGAGCCGCAGGAGATGCTTGGCCACGGCACAGGCCGCGCGGTCGGCATGGCACTGGCGGCACGTGCGCATGTGCTGCTCGTAGGTGAGGCGCGCGTTCTCCAACGCGTCGTTGACAGAAGACATGGACATCTCCGGGCAGGGCGCCGTCCCGGGGACGGCGTAAAAGTTGACTGACTGGTACACCCAGAGACAAGGTGATCATGTTACTGGCGGTACTGGGAAACCGCGCCCTCGGTCACCGCCACATGGTGGCCGAAGCGCCGCGCCGCACGGCACGTGCGCGGTGGCCACCGGGCCGGACCGCGCGGACGCCGCCTCAGATGCTTGAACAACCTGAGGGGCTCGGGCGGTTACTCGCCCGGCGCCAGGGCGGCGGCCACGATCCGCGCCGCCTCCGCGACGAGCGCGTCGTCGGCCGGCGCGTCCCGGGCACTCCTGGCCGACAGCACGGTCAGCAGCAGCGGGGTGCTCCGGGTCGTCCAGGCCACCCCGATGTCATGGGCGCTCCCGTAGTCGCCGGTGCCGGTCTTGTCCGCCAGCACCCAGTCGCGCGGAAGACCGGCACGGAACCGGGTGACGCTGGTGGTGTTGCCCTTCAGCCAGTCGACGAGCCGTTCGCGGTCGGCGCGGGCGAGTGCCCGGCCCAGGGTGAGCCGCTCGAAGCTGCGGCCGAGGGCCTGCGGGGTCGTGGTGTCACGCGGATCTCCGGGGATCGCGCTGCCCAGGTCCGTCTCCCACCGGTCGAGCCGGCTCACCCCGTCGCCGAGCGACCGGAAGAAGCGGGTGAGTCCGGCCGGTCCGCCGATCTCGCGCAGCAGCAGGTTGCCGGCCGCGTTGTCGCTGTACTGGATCGCCGCCGCGCACAGGTCCGCCACCGTCATGCCGGTGTCCACGTACTCCTGAGTGCGCGGTGAGTTGGGCAGGATGTCGTGCGGCGGATAGTGGACCACCCTGTCCAGTGGCGCGCAGCCGCCGTGGTCGCGCAGCACCGCCGCCGCGGCGAAGGCCTTGAACGTCGAACACATCGCGAACCGCTCCCCCGCCCGGTGCGCCACGGACCGGCCGGTGCGGATGTTGCGCGCGTACACGCCGAGCCGGGCGCCGTGCCGCTGCTCCAGCTCGGTCAACTCGGCTTCGGTGTCGCGCCGTTGCCTGTCGGCGGTCGCCGAGGCGGCGGGCGCGGAGACCGTCCCCGCCGCGACGGCCGCGGTGGTGAGCGCGAGGCCCGCCCTGAACAGACCGCGGCGGGCGATGGGATCGGGGCCGGGGCCTTGGGTGCCGGGGTGGTGGGAGCCGGTCATGGGCACAGTCCTCCTGGTCGTCCGTGATCGGAGTCGTGGATCTTCCACGGGACCAGCGAAACAGGCGGACTCCTCTCATGTCCAAGAGGGAACTTTGAACGCACCATGCCTTATTGATATGAGTGCAGGATGGATCTCCTGGCGCACCTCGACGCGTACGTCGCGACGGCCGACGAAGCGAGCTTCTCCCGGGCGGCCGACCGGCTCGGTATCGCCCAGCCGCTGCTCAGCCGCCGTATCAAGACGCTGGAGGAGCACTTCGGCGGCCTGTTGTTCGACCGTTCGCGGCGGCAGACCACGACCACGGAGCTGGGGGTGCTGCTGCTGCCGTACGCGCGGGACGTGCTGGACCGGGCCCAGCGGCTGCGCCAGGTCGCCGCCGCGGCCGGACGGACCCGGATGCGGGCCGTCGGGGTGCCCGCGCACTGCGCCCCGGCGGCGCTGGCACGCGCGATCCGCGCCGGCGCCGAGCGCGGAATCACCCTGGGCATGCGTGAACTGCCGCCCCGGGAAAGGGTTTCCGGGCTGGCCGACGGCTCGCTCGGCTACGCCCTCGTACGGGTTCCTCCGGAGCGGGGCGCGTTCCGGGTGCCGCTGGGGCTGGCGTCGGCGCCCGGGGCAGCGGACGGCGAGCGGCTCCCGGCGTACGGCGGCCCGCTGCGCGCGGCCCATCTGGAGGACCTGCGGCCCCGCCGTCGCCGTACCCCCGAACCCCCCGCACCGCTCCCGGTGTTGACCGTGCCGGAGGATCACGTGCCCGCTTGCGAGGACCGCCTGGAGCGTGCCGCCGCCCGGGCCGGGCTGCCCCCGGGCCGGTTCCGGCCGGCCGGGTCCGCGGCCACCGCGCTCGCGGAGACGCTGGCCGGGCGGGCCCTGCTGCTGTGCGCCGAACCGTTCGCCCGGCAGCACGGGGCGCGGTGGGCACCGCTGGCCGACCGGTCACTGCACCGGGGGTACGACGTGGGCACCGCCGCGGACCGGGCCGGCACGGCGGGCGTGCCGGACTGGCTGGCGCCGCTGCTGGCGTCGGCCGTGGGAGCCGTCGCCACCGGTTCCGGCGCGCCGGGCCCCGGCGCCGAGGACGCCCCCGCGCGACTGGCGGCACGCGGATGAGCGCGGCACCGGTGCACCACCCGGTGTACGTCGGCGACGACGGCGCCCTCCTGGACGTCGCCGAGGCGATCGCCGCGGACTGGGCGGCCCTCGGTGTACGCGGCTCGTTCCTCGCCCGGAACCTCGCCACGGGCGGACAACTGGGCTTCGACGTCGAGGAGATGATGCCGCTCGCATCGGTGGTGAAGGTCCCGCTCGCGCTCGTCGTACTGGACCGGATCGCGGCCGGGGACCTCGACCCGGCGCACCCGGTGACGGTCGACCCGGCGCACAGCAGCGTGGGTCCGACCGGGCTCGCGGCGTTCCGGTACCCCGCCACCGTGGCCGTCGGCGACCTGGTCCTGCAGATGCTGTCGGTGAGTGACAACGCGGCGGCGGACACCCTGCTGGATCTGGTGCCGGTGGCGGACGTGGACGCGCGGCTGCGTGACTGGGGGTGCGGGGGCATCCGGATGCGGCACCGGATGAACCACATGTACGAGTGCGCCGCCGGTGCGGCGGGGAACGACTTCTCCCTCGCGCTGGAGCTGGCCGTACGGGACGAACGGGCGGGCCGGCACACCATCGAGACCCTGGATCCGGCGTACGCGAACGTGGGGTCGCCATCGGCGTTGGTGGGGCTGTTGCGGCGGGTGTGGTGCGATGAGATCTCCGTTCCCGGGGCGACCGCGGAGTTGCGGCGTCTGATGGGCCTTCAGGTCTTCACTCACCGCCTGGCGAGCGAGTTGCGCGCGGACACGTTGCGGTGGAGCGGGAAGACGGGGACGTTTCTGCATCTGCGGCACGAGATCGGTGTGGTCGAGGCGGAGTCCGGGGACCGGGTGGCGGTGGCCGCGCTGACGCGCGCGGACCGCTGCGCGGGGTCCGCGGCGGATGTCGACCTTGCGATCGGGGCCGCGGGGCGGGAGGCGTTTGAGGTGTTGCGTCGGTGAGGAGGTGTTCGCGGCGGAGCCGCGCAAAGAAAACAGCCCCGCGCCCCTTCGGGACGCGGGGCGCCGCCCGGGCGGGATCGCGGCGGTGGGGTGGGCGGCCCGGTCGCCGTCCGGGCCGGGCCGCCCGCTGAGGGTGTGCCGGTCAGGCAGGCTTCACCGCCGTGACCGCCGTCGCGATGACGGTGTCGTCGCACTCGGCGAACTCACCGTCGCTCAGGGCGACTTGGTGCGCACCTGCACCGGGCAGGCCGACCACGAGCGTCGGGTAGACGGCGGGCTTCGCGCCGGACTTGCAGTAGCCGTCGCCCTCGCCCTGGACCTGGTGGAAGGTCAGCTTGACCCATGCCTTGCCGCCCGGCGCGAGGCGCACCGCCGTTGCCGTGCCCGTGGGGGTCACCTTCAGCGGGCTGTTGTGGTCGGGGGAACCGTTGCCCGCACCGGCCACCGTCGGGTGGCCCCGCAGGACACACGCGTGTGCGGAGACGTTGGTGAACTCGACTATCGCGGCGCCCGTGCCGGTGCCGACCGGATGGTCGGCCGCCTGATAGGCCGTCGCCTTCACGGCCGACACGGTGCACTGCGGCGCCGTGGTGGCCGTGGTGTGGGACGCGGGAGACACCGCGGCAGCCGAAGCGGTCGACGTGCCGCCGCCGGAGGACCCCGGGGCCGACGTCGCCGTCGGGTTGTGGCTCGCCGTGGTGGCGGCGTGGGAAGGGACGGCGGAGGCCGGGGTCGGGGAGGACACCTTGGCCGTCCCTTCGCCGCCTCCCAGCCCGCATGCCGTGAGCGACAGCGCGCCGGCGATCACGGCCGTCGCCGACGCGGCGAGGCGGATGGTGTTGCGGTGGTACATGAGGTCCCCCGATTCCCGTGTGTGGGTCCGACCGGCTTCCTGCCGGTACGCACCGAGGGAGACAGAGCCGCGGGATCCCGGGTTTCCGCTGTGGATCAGCTGTGACGGTTGTGGATCATCTGTGCCAGTTCCGTGACGTGGAGGGGGAACACCCTGACGTCCGGCGCACGACAAGGGCGTCCGGCCCGACCGTGCAGGCCGGGCGCGGACGCCCTGGGAGCGGTGCTCAGACCAGGTCGAACCGGTCCAGGTTCATGACCTTGTCCCACGCCGCGACGAAGTCCTTGACGAACTTCTCCTTCGCGTCGTCGGAGGCGTAGACCTCGGCGAGCGCGCGCAGCTCGGAGTTGGAGCCGAAGACCAGGTCGGCGCGGCTGCCGGCCCACTTCAGCTCGCCCGTGACGGCGTCGCGGCCCTCGAACGTGGTCTGGTCCTCGGAGGTCGACTTCCAGGTCGTCCCCATGTCGAGCAGGTTGACGAAGAAGTCGTTGGTGAGGACGCCGGGCGTCTTGGTGAGGACGCCGAGCTGGGACTGCTGGTAGTTGGCGCCCAGGACGCGCAGACCACCGACGAGCACCGTCAGCTCGGGCGCGCTCAGGGTCAGCAGGTTCGCCTTGTCGACCAGCAGGTACTCGGCCGGCAGCCGGTTGCCCTTGCCGAGGTAGTTGCGGAAGCCGTCCGCGGTCGGCTCCAGCGCCTCGAAGGACTCGACGTCGGTGTGCTCCTCGGTCGCGTCCACCCGGCCCGGCGTGAAGGGCACCTGGACCTCGAAGCCGCCCTCCTTGGCGGCCTTCTCGACCGCGGCGACACCGCCGAGGACGATCAGGTCGGCCAGAGAGACCTTCTTGGCGCCGGAGGAGGCGTTGAAGTCCCGCTGGATGCCCTCAAGGGCACGCAGCACCTGGGCCAGCTCGTCGGGCTCGTTGACCTCCCAGCCGCGCTGCGGGGCCAGGCGGATACGGGCGCCGTTGGCACCGCCGCGCTTGTCGCTGCCCCGGAAGGTGGAGGCGGACGCCCAGGCGGTGGTGACCAGCTGGGACACGGACAGGCCCGAGTCGAGCAGCTTGGTCTTCAGGGTCGCGACGTCGGCGTCGTCGATCAGCTCGCCCTCGCGCTCCGGCAGCGGGTCCTGCCAGATCAGCGTCTCGGCCGGGACCTCCGGGCCGAGGTACAGCGACTTGGGACCCATGTCACGGTGCGTCAGCTTGTACCAGGCGCGGGCGAAGGCGTCCGCGAACTCCTGCGGGTTCTCGTGGAACCGGCGGGAGATCGGCTCGTAGATCGGGTCGAAGCGCAGCGAGAGGTCGGTGGTGAGCATCGTCGGGAGACGCTTCTTCGACGGGTCCTGCGGGTCGGGGATGATCGCCTCGGCGTCCTTGGCCACCCACTGCTTGGCACCGGACGGGGAGTCGGTCAGCTCCCACTCGTAGCCGAAGAGGATGTCGAAGAAGCCGTTGTCCCACTGGGTCGGCGTGGCGGTCCAGGTCACCTCAAGACCGGAGGTGATGGCGTCCGCGCCCTTGCCGGTGCCGTAGGTGCTCCTCCAGCCGAGGCCCTGCTCCTCGAGGCCGGCGGCCTCGGGGTCGGCGCCGACGGCGTCGGCGGGGCCTGCGCCGTGGGTCTTGCCGAAGGTGTGGCCGCCGGCGATCAGCGCGACGGTCTCCTCGTCGTTCATCGCCATGCGGCGGAAGGTCTCACGGATGTCGCGGGCCGCGGCCAGCGGGTCCGGGTTGCCGTTCGGGCCCTCCGGGTTGACGTAGATGAGGCCCATCTGGACGGCGCCGAGCGGGTTCTCCAGCTCACGGTCGCCGGTGTAGCGCTTGTCGTCCAGCCAGGTGGTCTCGGGACCCCAGTAGACGTCCTCCTCCGCCTCCCAGACGTCCTCGCGGCCGCCGCCGAAGCCGAAGGTCGTGAAGCCCATGGACTCCAGGGCCACGTTGCCGGCGAGGATCATCAGGTCGGCCCAGGAGATCTTCTGGCCGTACTTCTTCTTCACCGGCCACAGCAGGCGGCGGGCCTTGTCCAGGTTGGCGTTGTCCGGCCAGCTGTTCAGCGGCGCGAAGCGCTGCTGGCCGGCGCCGGCGCCGCCGCGGCCGTCGCTGATGCGGTACGTGCCCGCGCTGTGCCAGGCCATGCGGATGATCAGCGGGCCGTAGTGGCCGAAGTCGGCCGGCCACCAGTCCTGGGAGGTGGTGAGTACCTCGGCGATGTCCCGCTTCAGGGCCGGAAGGTCGACGCTCTTGAACGCCTCGGCGTAGTCGAACTCCTCACCGAGCGGGTTCGTCGCGGGCGGGTTCTTGGCCAGGATCTTCAGGTTGAGCCGCTCCGGCCACCACTGGCGGTTGTCACCGCCCTGGGTCGGGTGCAGGGCCCGGTCGTGGGCGACGGGGCAGCCACCACTCGCCCCCTCACCCTTCGCGTCCGTGACGATCGCGTCGTGGTTCTCAGTCATGGCAATCCTTCCGAACTGTGCGGAACTCGGTGCTCAGGAACTGCGGCCGGTGGAGCAGTCGGGGCAGGTGCCCCAGTAGACGACCTCGGCCTCGTCGATGGCGAAGCCGCGGTGGTCGGAGGCGGTCAGGCAGGGCGCGTCACCGACCGCGCAGTCGACGTCGGCGACGGCACCGCAGGACCGGCACACGATGTGGTGGTGGTTGTCCCCCACGCGCCCCTCGAACCGGGCCGGGTGACCGGCCGGCTCGATACGGCGGACCAGACCCGCCGCGGTGAGTGCGTGAAGGGCCTCGTAGACGGCTTGCAGGGAGATGTGGCCTACGCGGTCGCGGACCCCGGAGGCGATCGCCTCGACGCCGAGGTGGTCGCCCGCCCGGACGGTCTCCAGCAGCGCGACGCGGGCTGCCGTCACGCGCAGGCCGGCACCGCGGAGTTCCTCGGCGGTGGTCGGGGGCGGGGAGGCGGTCATGAGGGGGAACCTACCCTCATAAACACGAGGTGTTCAAGAAAACGAACGATGCAATTTTGGTCGCGTCCCGTCGCCCGCCGGCCATCTCCGCGCCCTCCTCGGCCCCCGCCGCCCGCGCCCACCCGAACGTTTGCTTCTGCGTTTGCCGACGCCGCACTGCGCCGGGAGTGGGCGTCCGCCGCCGGACGGCCGCGCGCGGCGTGTCCGGCGCGAGCGGTCCGGTGCACGGGTGCGGGGCATGCCCGCATCATGTGGCTCCGGACGGGCGCCGGGGGCGCGGCAAGCCGGACGATCCTCCCAACGGGTGAGCGAGGGCGCACCCGAGCCGCGCGGGATGCCCCCCTGCGCTCCGGCGGCGTTCGGGCCGACGCCGGGTCAGCCGGTGGGCCGGCCGGTGGTGCGGGCGTACCGGTATCGGCGGGCCAGGGCGTGGAAGGCCTCCTTCGGTTCCCAGTGCCAGCCCGAGGCGGGGTCGTCCGGGTGATCCTTGAGGGTCTTGGTGAGGGCGTAGCTCGCCAGGTCGAGGTCGTGGCGCGGGTCGTCCGGGCGGTGCGGGGCGTCAGGGGTCACGAACTCGAAGGCCATCGCCGCGTACAGGTCCATCGAGGAGAAGGCGTCGAGCAGGTGCATCAGGTAGGTCGCCTGGGTGCGCTCGCTGCGGACCAGGTCACCCTTGATCTCCGGGGGTTTGCTGTCGTAGTCGACGACGTCCCAGCCCATGCCGCCGGTCCGGGGCGCCCCGACGTAGGCGCAGGTGCCGAACTCGGTGATGGCCAGCGGTTTGCCCCAGCGCAGATAGCGCCTCAACTCCCTTGTGTAGTCGGCCTGGCGGGGGAAGTACGAGTAGTAGTCGATGCCCACGATGTCGAAGAGGCGCCAGTCGACCTTGTCGTCCTGCGCGGCGGCGTAGCTCAGCCGGCCGTGGAAGACGGACCGCCCGACCGCGGCCGCCCGCGCCGTGAACCGGTCCAGGCGGCGCTGCATCGCGGCGGGGTCCACCTTGCCGTCGAGCAGGTTCCGGATGCGTTCGAAGACGGTGTCGCCGGGGACGATCCCGGGCACGAACAGCCAGAACTCGCAGCCCACGCTGAGGTCCACGGCCGCCCCCTGCCGGCGCAGCCGCTCCGCGAACCGGCCGGTCTCGGCCAGGTGTTCCAGGATGTCGCGTTCCGGGACGTCGCCGAGGGTCGGCTGGAGCCAGACCCGCAGTCCCCGTTCGGCCGCTTCGGCGGCGGTGGCCGTGAGCCGTTCCACGCCGTCTCCCGTCACATCGACGGTGTCGGCGTACAGTTCGTCGCGGATGACCCGGATGTCCTCCCGCATCCGGGCGGCGCTGAAGGCCGTGCCCGGCGTCTCCCCCGCGCCCACCGTGTACACGACGCCGTGGTGGTGCAGTCCGCGACGCGGCCCTCGGCGCGGTCCGCCCTGCGCGGCGCGGGCCTCGCCCGACGGCAGCACGGTCGCGGCCAGGCCCGCGGACGCCAGGCCGGCCAGGAACTGTGCGCGCTTGATCCCCTTGCTCCTCTGCATACGGGCCACCCTGCCGGGCCCGGCCGCCCCGGAACCATCCGCCGACGGTCTACGGCGACGGGCCGAAGGGTGGCCGTCCGGCGCCGAAGGGTGGCCCTGTCACATGAACCCCTCGGAGTGAGGAACTCGGACTCCGACCCCGAAGGCGGCCGTCGAGAGGGGCGCTGGTGGACCTGGACGCCGTCGCCGACGAGCTGTACGGACTGCGGCCGGAGGACTTCGTCGCCGCCCGTGCTCGTCGCGCCCTGGACGCCCGCAAGGCCGGTGACCAGGCTCTGGCCCGGCAGATCGGCGCGTTGCGGCGGCCGAGCCTGGGAGCCTGGGCCAGCAATCTGCTCGTACGCCGGCGGCGGGAGGAGGTCGAACCTCTGCTGGCCCTCGGCGAGGAGCTGCGGCGGGCCCATCGTGAACTGGACGGCCCGCAGCTGCGCAGGCTCGCCCGTCGGCAGGGCGAGGTGATCGGCACGCTCGGGCGGCAGGCCCGGCGGCTGGCGGCGCAGGCCGGGCATCCGGTGGGCGAGGGCGTCCAGCGCGAGGTCGAGGAAACCCTGCACGCCGTGCTCGCCGATCCGGAGGCCGCCCGGGAGTGGGCGGCGGGACGGCTCGTGAAGCCCCTCAGCTCCACGTTCGGGTTTCCGGAAACCGACGAGGCGGCCCTCGAACGCCGCCCCACCGCCCCGTCGGCGGCCGGAGCCAAGCAGCGCGCCGAGGCCGAGGAGACCCGCGCACGCACGACGGGAACGCAGGACACCAGGGGCGGGACGACCGACGGACGCGGGGCGGCCGGGAAGCGCGGCAAGGGGGAGGAGCGCGAGGACGAGCCGGCACACCGGCGGCGTCTCGCCGAGGCTCGCCGAGCCGCCCGTGACGCCGAGCGGGACCTGCGCGCCTGCGAGGCGGAGGCCCGGGCCGCCGAACGGGAGGCGGAGGAGGCCGGCGGCCGGGTGGCCGGTGCGGAGCGGCGGGTGCGTGCGCTGCGCGCGGAGCTGCGGGACGCCGAGGAGGAGCAGCGGCGGGCGCGTACGGACGAGCAGGCGGCGCGCGAGCGGGCCCGGCAGGCCGACCGCGCCGTACGGCGGGCCCGGCGGCACGCCGAGACGACGGCGGACCGGGCGGCCCGTGCGTCCGCGGGCCCCGCACACCGGCTGGTCACCAGGTAGCACCAGGACGGACGCCGCGCAGGAGGAGGCGAGGAGCGCCGCCGGCTCCAGCGCGGCACCTCGGACCGGATCCGCAGCGGATGGGCATGCGGCGAGGGCTGGGCGTCACCCCGGCGGCCGGGTGAGTCTGGCGGCCACGGCGTCGAGGACCCAGTCCAGGCCGGTCGCGAAGGATGTCCCGGCGTCCACGTCCGTGCCGTCGTACACGGCTTTGGTCAGCGCCGGGAAGCGGCCCGTGGCCAGCATCCTCGTCACGTGCGGGCCGGAGGCGCGCTGCCAGTCGCGCTTGGACAGGCCCGTGGCGCGCTCGGCCCGCAGGTTCGCGATCTCGCGCCTGATCGCGCCGGTGACGTAGGCGCTGACCGTCTCCACGGCGCGCATGACGGTGTCGATGCCGGCGAGGCCGTCGAGGGCGGCCAGCTTGGCCTCGGTCACGGCGAGGCCGTTCGGGCCCAGGGCCGGGCGGCCGCCGAGCAGGTCGGCGAGCCATTCGTGGCGGAGGGCGGCCTGCCTGGTGCGGTGGGCGAGGACGCGCAGCGCCTCCCGCCAGTCACCGGACTGCTCCTCGGGGAGAATCTCGGCCTGGACCTCGTCCGCCATGAGGTCGAACAGCTCCTCCTTGGTGGAGATGTATCCGTACAGCCGCATCGGGCCGGCGTTCAGCCGGGCGGCGACCTTGCGCAACGACACCGCGTCCAGCCCGCCCTCGTCGGCCAGCGCGATGGCGGCGGCGACGATCCGCTCCCGGTCGAGCGGCACGGGGCGATTCGCCGGCTCCGGCCGGTCCCAGACAGTCATGGTCACACCGTTCTCTTGCGATGCATCGTATTGCAGAAATACAGTGTATCGACATGAGACATCGTATCGCCGTGGTCGGAGCCGGCCCCGCCGGGCTCACCCTCGCCCGTGTCCTGCACCGCCACGGCCACCCCGTCACCGTCCTCGAACGCGATCCCGCCCCCGACGCCCGCCCCCCGGGCGGCACGCTGGACCTGCACGAAGGGCTGGGTCAGCTCGCGCTGGACAAGGCGGGGCTGCTGGCCGGGTTCCAGGCGCTGTCCCGTCCCGAGGGGCAGGCCATGCGCATCCTGGACACCGACGGGACCGTCCTGCGCGACTGGCGACCCCGTCCGGACGACCGGGCCAATCCCGAGATCGACCGCGGGCAACTCCGTGACCTGCTGCTCGGCCCTCTCGACGTCCAGTGGGGCCGGGGCGTGACGCAGGTGGTGCCCGGGACTCGGGACGGCGTACTGGTGCGTTTCACCGACGGGCGACAGGAGGCGTTCGACCTCGTGGTCGGCGCCGACGGCGCCTGGTCCCGGGTGCGCCCGGCGGTCTCGCCGGTGACGCCGCACTACACCGGCGTCACCTCGGTCGAGACCTCCCTCGACGACGTCGACACCCGCCACCCCGACCTCGCCCGGCTGATCGGCGACGGCTCGGTGGCCGTGTACGGCGTGAACCGAAAGCTCGTCGCCCAACGCAACGCGGGCGGCCATGTCAAGGTGTACGCCCAGTTCCGCGCACCGCTGGACTGGCACGCACACCTGGACCTGGCCGACGCCGAGGCCGTGCGATCGAGCCTGCTGGCGCTGTTCGACGGCTGGGCCGCGCCCGTCCTCGACCTCCTCCGCAGCGGCACCGCGTTCATCCACCGCCCCCTCCACGTCCTGCCCGTGTCCCACACCTGGACCCATGCCCCCGGGGTGACGCTCCTGGGCGACGCCGCCCACCTGATGCCCCCGTTGGGCGCGGGCGCGAACCTCGCGATGCTGGAAGGCGCCGAACTCGCCGAGTCCATCGCCACCGAACCCGCAGATCTGGACGAGACCGTCCGCGCCTTCGAGGAACGGATGTGGGCACGGGCCGCCAGGTGGGCGAAGATCACGACGGCCGGTCTGGAACGCCTCGTGAGCCCGGACCCCGCCCAGGCCCTCGCCCTCTTCGACCAGGTCCAGCCGTCCTGACCGCCCAGCGCGGGAGCACCGGCGAACCGGTGCGATCCTCCTCCCCGGGGGCCGGTCCAAGGTGACGCGGGATCAGCTCGTCAACGCGCCCAAGCGCACAGCAGCTTGACCGCAACGGTCGACCGGCCCGGGACACGCGGGCCGACCGGGTGACTCCGGCGGGGCCGGGCGGGGGGCCTGTTCCTCTGCCTGGAGTCGCCGACGACTGCGCCGAGTTGGCGGACAGCGGTCACTGCCGGCGTGGGCCGGCCGGTGGCGGTGAGGAAGGCGTCACCGCTTCGTGTACGGTGGGCCGACGGCCGATCAAGGCGGTGGGCAGGGTTCACTCGAACGGGTGCACCCAGCCCGGCCGTCCGTGGCATCCGGGAGGGTCCGTCGTTCGGCAGCGAGTGTGATGTTTGCCATGTGACGTGATGGACCAGGGGTGACAGGGCAAGATACCCCTTCATGCCCCACGCCAACCCTCTGCGGCAGGTGATTTGATGACCACGGCGACGACCCGGGCGCTCCGGACGACGCCGCCCGCCCGTACCGGCGAGACGACCGCCAGGGATTCCCCGGCCACCGCCATGCCCTCCCTGCCGTCCCTGACGGGACTGCGGTGGATGGCGGCGCTCCTGGTGTTCGGACTGCACGTGAACAACTTCGGCTATTTCGGAGGCACCAGCGCCCGCCTCGTGACCTGGGGCTTCGGTGCCGGTGCCACCGGGGTGTCCTTCTTCTTCGTACTGTCCGGCTTCGTACTGACCTGGTCGGCGCGACCCCGCGACCGCGCGCTCGCCTTCTGGCGGCGGCGCATCGCGCGCGTCTACCCGGTGCACCTGGTCACCCTGGCCGTCGCCCTCGTCATGGCCTACTCGCTGGCGCACCAGCCGAGGCCGACGCCGAAACAGGCCCTGTCCAACCTTTTGCTGCTCCACTCCTGGTGGCGCCCCTGGTGGCAGACGCTGAACCCGGTCAGCTGGTCGCTCGCCTGTGAGGCGTTCTTCTACGCCTCCTTCCCCCTGCTGTTCCTGCTGCTGCGCCGGCTCGGCGCGCGCGCCTCGGCCGCGCTCGGCACGCTGTCGGTGGCGGCAGTCGTGGTGCTGGCCTGGGCGGACGCCCACCACTGGTGGACGTATCCGCTGTACTCCTTCCCCGCGGCCCGGCTGCCGGAGTTCGTCCTCGGCGCGGTCACCGCGCGGCTGGTGCTGCTCGGCCGGTGGCGCGGGCCCGGTCTTGAGGCGTCGCTCGCCCTGGCGATCATCGGCTACTTCCTCGTCCCGCAGGTCACGCCCGGCTACTCCGCGACCGCGTGCACCATCGTCGGGTTCGCACTGCTCATCCCGGCCGCGGCGGTCGCGGACGTCCAGGGGCTGCCCTCGCTGTGGCGGCGCAGGCGGCTGGTACGGCTCGGTGAACTGTCGTTCGCCTTCTACATGATCCACCTGCTGGTGCTGCGCGCCGGCACCGAGCTGCTCGGGACGAAGCCGCACTTCGGGCTGCTCGCGGGACTGGCCGTCACCACGGTCGCGTTCTCCCTCTCGCTCGGACTGTCCTGGGTCCTGTACGAGGCGGTGGAGTGCCCGGCGAGACGTCTGCTGCTGCGCCGGCGCCGCCGCCCCACGCCCCAGCCGGACCGGGTGGAGGCACGCGGCGAGGCACCGGCCGCGGCACGGGACTGAGCGGGCTCCCCGGCCGTCCCGGGCGCCCGGCAGGCGGAGCGAAAGGTGGCCGAGCCTGCGATCAGGTGCTCCTTCCTGCTCGCCTCCCGGTTCTGGGCATCGTGAAAGCTGGAACGCGTGCCAGTGCCCCGGTGGCGACGTTCGCCCGTCAAGGAGCGGTGTCCGGTGCGTGCTCCGAGGGTCCCCCCGGCCGGAGGCCGGGAGTGCCGGCCGGAAGTCCTCGTACCGTACGTCCTGCTCCGCGTCCTCGCGGGAGTTCCCGGCCGGATCGCACGCACGGGTGACGTCGGCAACAGCCGGGAGAGTCCGGCGTGATTCGGGGTAGTCGGCCCACCGGCACCGGCCCGGTGGCGTCCGCCGCCGGGCCGACGCGCCCGTGATGCCGAGTTGTCCCTAGACCAAGGGAGTTGGACCGATATGCGAAAGGAGACGATGGGAGTGCCCGCGCAGGACATGGCCGCATCGGCGCCACAGGTGGTGAGTTCCTTCCTGGAGCGGCGCCGGGAGCAGATCGCCCAGCGCTGGGCCGACGCGCCCTTGTTCCGCTCGGTCTTCACCGTCTCCCGCGACGAGGCGGTGGAGGCCTGCAAGGCCGTCGTGGACTCCCTGTCCGAGGTGGCGGTGAGCGGGCGTCTGGAGGACATCACGGCACCCGGGTTCGCGCCGGTGCGCGACCAGCTGGGGCGCATGACGCAGTCCCTGGCCCTCACCGGCTCGGCCCCGTCCCAGATCGCCGACGAGGTGGCCGGACTGCGGGTCCCCGCCGTGGAGTTGCTGCGCGAGGAGTTTCCCGATGCCGCGGCCCCGCAGGCCCAGGAGAGCGTGCTGGCGCTGACCCTGCTGGTGGGCACGCTGCGCCTGGTGGTGATGGAGACGGCGCTGGACGCGAACGCGGAGCTGATCGAGCGCCAGCGGCAGCAGCTGCTCGAAGTCGCCACCCCGGTCATCAAGCTGTGGGAGGGCACGGTCGCCGTCCCGCTGATCGGGACGCTGGACAGCGCCCGCAGCCAGGTCGTCATGGAGTCGCTGCTGGAGGCCATCGTCGAGCAGCGCGCCCGGTTCGCCATCCTGGACATCACCGGCGTGCCGACGGTCGACTCGCTCGTCGCCCAGCATCTGATGAAGACGGTGGCCGCCGCGCGGCTGATGGGCGCCGAGTGCATCGTCTCCGGCATCCGTCCGGCCATCGCACAGACGATCGTGCAGCTGGGCATCGACCTCGGCTCGGTGCTCACCCGTGCCTCGCTGGCCGACGCCCTCGCCTACGCACTGGTCCGGCAGGGCATCGAGGTCTCCCGTGCGGACGCGGGTGCGAGTGCGCGGTGAACCAGCCCACTCCCGGTCAGCCGGCCCCGGTCCCGGTGCTCGCCGTGGGCGACGTCCTGCTCGTCTCGCTCCAGGGCGAACTGCACGACGGCATGGCCGAACAGCTGCAGCAGGACATCAGCAGCCGCATCGCCGCCAGCCGGGTGACCGGCGTGGTGCTCGACATCTCCGGGGTGGACGTCGTCGACTCGTTCCTCGGCCGGGTGCTCGCCGAGATCGCCTCCACGGCCCGGCTGCTGGCGGCCCGTACGGTCCTGGCCGGGATGCGGCCCGCCGTGGCGATCACGCTCGTGGAGCTGGGGCTCGCCCTGCCCGGTCTGGTCACCGCGCTCGACGTCGACCGCGCCCTGGAACTGCTGGCCCGGAGGGGGACGTGATGAAGGCATCCGGCCAGGCGTCCGCGACCAGCCTGCCCATCGGCTCGGACGCGGATCTGGCCTGGGTGCGGCAGCAGGTGCGGCGGTGCGCGGCCCAGCTGGGCTTCGGGCTCGTCCAGCAGACCAAGCTGGTCACGGCGGCGAGCGAGCTGGCCCGCAACACGCTGGTGCACGGCGGCGGCGGCCGGGCGGAGATCACGCCGCTGGACAACGGCCGCAGCCGGGGCCTGCGGATGTGCTTCACCGACAGCGGCCCCGGAATCCGCGATCTGGAGCTGGCCATGACCGACGGCTACACCACCGGAGGCGGTCTCGGCCTCGGTCTGAGCGGTGCCAAGCGGCTGGTGCACGAGTTCGCCGTGGACACCGAGCCCGGCCGGGGCACGACCGTCACGGCCGTCGCCTGGGTGACGCAGGTTCCCTCGTCGCGAAAGGGGGCGGGATGAGGCGGGTGTGGGAGGTACCGGTGGGCGACTCCACGCGGGTACGCGATGCCCGCACGGCCGCCCGGGAGGCATGCGCGCAGGCGGCCCTCGGCCCGCGGACCGCGGCCGCCGAACTCGTCGCCACCGAGCTGGCCACCAATCTGCTCAGGCACGCGGGCGGCGGCCGGATGGTGGTCAATCTCGTCGGGCCGCCGGCCGGCGGTCCGGGTGTGTCGGTGCAGCTCTTCTCGCTCGACCACGGGCCGGGCATCGCCGACGTCCCCACGGCGCTGCGGGACGGCTACACCACCGCCGGGGTCTCCCTCGGCGCCGGTCTGGGCAGCTGTCTGCGCAGCGCCGACGCCTTCCACCTGTACAGCGCGCCGGGCCGCGGCACGGTGGCGACGGCCCGGTTCGACCCGGAGCGCCGCAGGCGCGGGACGCCCGCGGCGCAGGTACCGGCGGGCGGGATCTGCGTCTCGCTGGCCGAGGCCGGGCAGTGCGGTGACGCCTGGAGCTGGGCGCGCTCCGGCGCCCTGCTGACCCTGCTCCTCGCGGACGGTCTGGGGCACGGCCCCAAGGCCGCGCACGCGTCCGCGACCGCGGTGGCGGAGCTGCACCGGGCGGCGCACCTGCCGCCCGGCGAGATCCTGCGCCGGCTGCACACGGCGCTGCGGCCGACCCGCGGCGCGGCGGTCGCCGTGGCCCAGCTGGACACCGAACGCGCGGAACTCGGCTTCGCCGGGGTCGGGAACGCCGGCGCCCGGCTGCGTACCCGGGAGGGCTGGACGTCCCTCCTCTCCCGTCCGGGGATCGTCGGGGCGTACTTCCCGGCCCACCTCCCCGTGCGCCGGATGCCGTGGCACCCGGACAGTCTGCTCGTGCTGCACAGTGACGGGCTGCCCAGCCGGTGGACGCCGCCGGACGATCCCCGGCTGCTCGGCCAGGACCCCGCGGTGCTGGCCGCGGCCGTCCTGCGCGACGCCAGCAGCCCCGCCCGCCCCGTACGCGACGACACCAGCGTGGCCGTACTGGCCCCCGACCGCCGGACCAGCACCCATGACAGCCGTCTCTGACACCTGGACCCTCGCCTGTGCCGCCGACGCGGCCCGCGCCCGTGCCCTGCTGGCGCGGCTCACCGCGGACGCCGCGGTGCCCGCGCTGGACCGGGCCCGCTTCCTGACCGCGCTCGGCGCCCGGCTGCGGCCCTGCCGGGACGGGGTCCGCGTGGAGCTGACCGTGACCGTCCACGCCGACGGCACCCTGCAGGTGCTGCTGCGCGGGGCCGAGCCGTGGCAGCGCACCCTCGCCTGCCCCACCCCCGTCGCCGGGCCGCTGCCCCGGCCCGGCGACTTCGACGGCACCCGGCTCGCCGAGGCCCTCCTGGACGCCGACGAGGACACGTCCGCCGTGCTCGCGCACCTGGCGGAGACGGAGGAGCTGATCCGCTTCCACCGGGAGGAGCTGCACCAGACCAACCAGGGTGTACTCGCCCTGCACGCCGAGCTGGAGGCCGCGGCGCTGGCCCAGCGGGAGCTGCTCGACGCCGAGCGGGCGGCCCGCGCCGAGGCGGAGAACGCCCGGCGGCAGCTGACCTTCCTCGCCGATGCCAGCGCCGCCCTGAACGCCTCGCTGGACCACGAGGACATCCTGCGCCGGCTGCCGGAGCTGCTGGTCCCGGAGTACGCCCGGCAGGTCGACGTCTGGCTCGTGGACGACGAGCGGACGCCCCCGGCGGAGCGGGCGGCGGCCTCGGTGACGGCGGCCCGCACCGGCCGGCCGCAGCACGCGGGCCCGCGGCCGGGCGGACTGCCGGGGGTGGACGACCTGCCGGCCTCGGCGCTGTCCCCGGACCGTCCGCTGCTGTGTCTGCCGCTCGGCGTGCGCGCGGTCCAGGGTGTGCTGACCCTGGCCGCGCACGGCGACCGTTTCGACCCGGACACCACGGTGATGCTGGTCGAGCTCGCCCGGCGGGCGGGCATCGCGCTGGACAACGCCCGCCAGTACCAGCAGCACCGCAACGTCGCCGAGGAACTGCAGCGCGCCCAGCTCACCGACCTGCCGGCCACACCGGGCCTGGCGCTCGCCGCGCGCTATCTGCCGGCCACGCACGGGATGAACATCGGCGGCGACTGGTACGACGCCTTCCCGCAGCCCGACGGCAGTGTGCTGGCGGTGATAGGGGACGTCACGGGGCACGGGCTGCGGGCGGCGGTCATCATGGGCCAGCTGCGCACCGCACTGCGCGCGTACGCCGTCGAGGGCAACGGGCCCGCCCGTATCCTCACGCTGCTGCACCGCATGCTCCGCCACCAGCAGCCGGAGCTGTACGCGACCTGTGCCATCGTCCGGGTCACGCCCGGGGATCCCCGGGCGGTGTGCGCGGCCGCCGGGCATCCGCCGGCCGTCGTACGCGGGCCCGACGGTGAGGTGCGGGTGCTGGAGGCCAGACCGGGGATCATGCTGGGCGTCCCGGTGCCGTTCGAGTACGAGGAGGACACCGTCGAGCTGCCCGCGGGCTCGACGCTCGCGCTGTACACGGACGGGCTGGTGGAGCGGCGGTCCGCCGGTATCGACGCGGGCATCGAGCGGCTGGCGGGGGCCATGGGCGCGCTCGCCCCGGCGGAGCTGGAGGACCTGGAGACCGCGGCCGACTCGCTGCTGAAGCCGATGCTGTACGACTCCGAACACGACGACGACATCTGCCTGCTGCTCTGCCGCACCACCGGGACCTGACCAGCCGCGCGCCGGTTGACGCGGGCGTCAGGCGGTGGACGGGAAACGGTCCCACACCCGGTGGGAGCCGAGGAGCTGGGCGAGCTGCTGGAAGACCGTCGTGGCGCCGTCGCCGGCGATCACACCGGGCGCGTCGAGGGGGATACCGGCCGCCTCCAGCGCGCTCTGGGCGCCCTTGGCGGCGCCGATGGCCTTGCCGTGCCGGTACGCCTCCGCCAGCAGCAGGCCCACGCGCGGGTCCGGGGTGCCTTCCCGGGCGGCGGGCAGGCCCGCCTTGGCGTCGCGGGCGCCGTACGCGTCGGCGCCTACCCCCGGGGTGCCGGCCACCAGCAGGGCGTCGAACTCCACGGAGCGTGCCGTGGCGTAGGTCCGCTGCACGTTCAGCGCGTCCTCGCCGGTGCCGAGGGTGCCGCCCGTCGGCGCGACGACCAGCGGGACCATGCCGCCGTCCAGCACCTCCTGGCGTACGGCCCGTACGCCGTCCAGGTCGCCGTCGGGCCCGGTGACGATGCCGATGATCCGGCCGTCGGTGGGCCAGGTGTGCCCGACCTGGGACAGGGCGGGGCTGGGCGCGACGTCGGCCAGGGGCACGGTGGGCTGCGGCGCGGGCAGGCCGAGGCCGGTGGCGACGCCCGCGCACAGCTCGGGGTCGATGTTCGCCAGCACCTGCAACGCCCGTTCCCTGATGGCCTGTTCGTAGCACTTGGCGAGTTCGAAGGTGTAGGCGCCGATGATGTGCTCGCGCTCCACGGGGCTCATGCTGAGCCAGAACCGGCGCGGCTGGCTGAAGTGGTCGTCGAACGACGCCGGCGCCTCGCGGACCTTGGTCGCCTCCGGCACCCGTACCGGAGTCTCGACGAACGCTCCCGTGCCGGCGCCGGCCGTGAACGGGCAGCCGCCGTCGAGCGAGTTGGGCCGGTAGGGGGCCGCGCCCCGGTGCACGGCCGTCTGGTGCATGCCGTCGCGCAGCATGTCGTTGACGGGGGCGTGCGGCCGGTTGACCGGGATCTGCGCGAAGTTGGGGCCGCCGAGGCGGGTGATCTGGGTGTCCAGGTAGGAGAACAGGCGCCCGGACAGCAGCGGGTCGTCGGTGATGTCGATGCCGGGGACGAGGTGGCCCGGGTGGAAGGCGACCTGCTCGGTCTCGGCGAAGAAGTTGGAGGGGTTTCGGTCGAGGGTGAGCAGTCCGATGGGCTGCACGGGGGCGAGTTCCTCGGGGACGATGTTCGTCGGGTCCAGCAGGTCGATGCCCTCGAACGTCTGGTCGGGGGTGTCGGGGAAGGTCTGGATGCCGAACTCCCACTCGGGGTACGCCCCGGCCTCGATGGCGTCGGCGAGGTCCCGGCGGTGGAAGTCCGGGTCGACACCGTTGATGATCTGCGCCTCCTCCCACACCAGCGAGTGGACACCGAGCTTCGGCTTCCAGTGGAACTTCACCAGGGTCGTCCCGCCGTCGGCGTCGACCAGGCGGAAGGTGTGGATGCCGAAACCCTCCATCGTGCGGTACGAGCGCGGGATGCCCCGGTCGGACATGTTCCACAGGGTGTGGTGGGTGGCCTCGGTGTGCAGGGTGACGAAGTCCCAGAAGGTGTCGTGGGCGCTCTGCGCCTGCGGGATCTCCCGGTCGGGTTGCGGTTTGGCGGCGTGCACGACGTCCGGGAACTTGATCGCGTCCTGGATGAAGAAGACCGGGATGTTGTTGCCGACCAGGTCGAAGACGCCCTCGCTGGTGTAGAACTTCGTCGCGAAGCCGCGGGTGTCCCGGACGGTGTCGGCCGAGCCCCGGGAGCCGAGCACGGTGGAGAAGCGGACGAACACCGGGGTCTCCACGTCCTCGGCGAGGAAGGCCGCCTTGGTCACGTTCGCGGCCGTGCCGTAGCTGCGGAAGACCCCGTGCGCCGCGGCACCGCGGGCGTGGACGACGCGCTCGGGGATGCGTTCGTGGTCGAAGTGCGTGATCTTCTCCCGCAGGTGGTGGTCCTGCAGGAGCACGGGACCACGGGGTCCCGCCTTGAGCGAGTGGTCCGTGTCGTGCAGCCGGGTGCCCTGGGCGTTGGTCAGATAGCTGCCGCTCTGCGCCATCCGGGCCTGGTCGGCGCCGGTGGGCTGGCCGGTGGGCGAGACGGTGTCGGGGCCGGTCTGGTCGGGCTTGGGCGGGAGCGGCTCATGGGGTTCGGTCGGCTCGGCGAGCGACGGCGTGCGGGGACCGGGCTTGCCGGGGATGCCGTCCTCCGGGCCCGCGCCGTCGCCCCGGAGGGCGTCCGTCACCTTGTCCGCCGCTCGTTTCAGCGGGTTCGTCTCGCTCATCTCCACCATTCCTTCGCTGGTCACGGGGGCGGGCCCGGCACCGGTGAGGCGGGGTGTCCGACCCGCGGTGGCCACACCCGGGCATACGGCCGGCACACGAACACATCAGGAGAAAACGCAGAGGGGGGCACGGCCTCGTACCGAGGTCCCCGGGCCGGTGCGTCCGAAACCGGCAATCGCGGAGGATTTCCGGTCGGGGTGAAGTCGGGCCGTCTCCCATCGAGTAGCCGGGACGGCTGGCCCGCCGGACGCGTCCACCCGGACCCGGGGACTGGTGAGCAGGGCCAAGTGCCCCCTGCCGAGGCTGTCTTCGCCAGGAGGGCCGGCTTCTTGACCCGAGCAGGCAAGCACCCGGCCGCCCGCACCGCCACCTTAGGCGCTGCCCCCGGCTCCCGCAGTTCGGGAGGCCCGGTCACGGGTGGGTCGTGACCCGGATGGTCTTCAGTGACGGATCCGCCGCGTCGGCGATGAGGAAGCCGTGCTCGACTCCGCTGCGCAGGTACTCCAGCACCTCCTGCGTGATCACCTCGCCGGGCGCCACGACGGGTACGCCGGGCGGATAGGGGCTGATCATCTCGGCGGCGATCCGGCCCGCGGCCCGTTCGGCGGGCACCTGTTCGGCGGGCCCGAAGAACGCCTCGCGCGGCAGGACGGCCTGTTCGAGTTCGAGCACGTGCGGCTCGGGCAGCCGGACGGCGGGCCGCCGCTCCAGCGCACCGGCGTTCTCCACCAGGGAGCGCACGGAGTCCAGCAGGATCTTCTCGGTCTCGTCGTCGTCGGCGTACGTGATGGAGGCGCTGATCCGGCAGGTGTCCGAGCCCCCCACGTCGACGTGCCGGTCGGCCCGCAGCCATTCGGCCGCCTGCATACCGCTGATGCCGAGGTCGCGGACATCGATGACGATCTTCATCGGGTCGAACTCGGCCGCGAGACCCTCCTCGATGACCTCGCCGCCCATCACCCGCAGCCCCGGCAGTTCACGCAGTGCCGCCCGGATCCGCTCGGCCCGGTGGACGGCCCGATCCAGCAGCTCGTGGCCCTGCTCGGCCATCTGCCGCCGCCAGCCGTCCAGGGCGCCGTACACCAGACAGGAGGCGCTGGTGGTGCCGAGCAGGTCCTCGCGCTGCTTGAGCACCTCGGGTGCCACCCGGTCGTGCTGGAGGTGGAACACCGAGCTCTGCTCGATGGCGCCGCCCATCTTGTGGACGCTGGTGACGACCAGGTCGGCGTCGGCGTCCATGCCCCAGGCCGGCAGGTCCGGGTGGAAGGGCAGATGGGCACCCCAGGCCTCGTCCACGATGAGCGGTACGTCGTAGGCGTGGCAGGCGTCGGCGACGCCCCGGATGTCGGCGCAGGTGCCCCAGTCGGTGGGGGTGATCAGCAGCATGCCCTTGGCGTCGGGGTGCTCGCGCAGCCGGTCGCGGACGTCGTCGGGCTCCGGCGGATGGGCCAGGTGCCGCTCGGGGTCGAACTTCGGGTGGACCCAGACCGGCTCCACACCGTTGATGATCACCGCCGCGATGACCGACTTGTGCGCGTTGCGGGACAGCAGCAGCTTCTCCCCCGGGCCCGCGACCGAGCACATCGCGGTCTTCACGGACAGGGAGCTGCCGCAGGTGGAGAAGAAGGCGTGCTCGGCGCCGACCGCGTCGGCCATCAGCTCCTGCGCCTGTTCCAGCACGCCCTGGGACTGCCGTCGGTCGTCCAGGCCGTTGAGGGTCAGTACGTCGGAGCGGAAGACGTCGATGCCGAGGACGTCGGCGACCCGGGGGTCGGTGCCGCGGCCCTGTTTGTGTCCCGGCGGTCCGAACACCACGTCTCCTCGCCGCCGGAACTCCTCCAGAGCCTCGAGTACGGGTGCGCGCGAGTGGTCCATGGCGGGCCTCCTGAGCCGGTCGGGTGCACCGTCCGTGTTGCACTCGCCGCCCGCTCGAAACCCCTTGATCCCCTCCCCCACAACTGCCCCCTCGGAAACCAAGCCCTCACGGCCGTACAGCCTCAGAATCGCAGCCCGTGTCCCCGGCCCAGGATGAGATGCGGGTCGTAGCGGTGCTTGGCCTCGGCGAAGGCCGGCCAGCGGCTGCCGTAGTGGTCCCGCCAGTCGGCGTCCGACAGCGGAAGGGCGTTGACGGGATAGGCGACGGCGCCCCGGGACCGCGCGAGTTGGTACGCGGCACGGTTGGCGGCCACCATCGCCGCGACCGTCTCGGGGCTGCCGGGCGGAGCCGTGCGCAACGGGGCGAAGAGATGGAGGACTTCACCGGACGGGCGGCTAAAGAAGGGCGCGCGCAGCCGGCTGGAGAGCACCGGGTACAGCAGGACGAGGCCGGTGTCCCGCAGGTCGCGGAAGGCCGCGTCGGCGAGTACGGCACGGACGACGTGCTCGGCGCTGTCGGGCGGCAGCAGGAGATTGAGCCAGGGGTGCGGGTGCAGCCACTCCCCCGTCGCCCGCAGGACCTCCTCGTCCGTGTCCACGCGATGCGCGAACTCGCCGTATCCGAGATCCTCCGCCTCCAGGGCCGCGGGCTCGTACGAGAGCCCGGCGAGCAGGGTGCTGTCGTCGGGCGGGTACGGGCCGTCGTGCGGGGCCACGGCCTCGATCATGTACTGCCAGTCTTGCTCCCCGCTCGGCCGGACCTGGCCCTCCAGATAGGGGAAGCGCTGCTCCTCGGCGAGCCGCCGCTGGTCGGTGAGGCAGCGGGCGAGGTCGGTGTAGTACAGGCAGTAGCGGCGCACCCGGTCGGGCGCGGGGACCAGGCGCAGGGTGGCGGACACGATGACGGCGCACTGGCCGAGACCGGCCAGCACGGCGTGGAACAGCTCGGGGTGCCGGGCGGGTGAGCAGACCCGGTGTTCGCCCGCTCCGGTCACCACCTCCAGTTCCAGGACCTGGTCCGCGACCAGGCCGTGCCGGTGGGTCGCGCCGCCGAGTCCGCCCGCCGACAGGACACCGCCGACTCCCGCGCCGAGGTAGTCGGTGAGGACCGCCGGGGTGCGGCCGTGCGGCAGGGTGGCGGCCAGTACCTCCCGCCACAAGGCGCCCGCCTGGACGGTCAGTTGGCCGTCCGTCACGGGACCGACCCGGTTCAGCGACCGCAGGTCCAGTACGATCCCGCCGTCCGCCTGGCCCTGGCCGTACATCGAGTGTCCGCCGCCGCGCGCGCTCACCGGGATGCCCCGGGGCCCGGCGAACTCCAGCAGGTCCTTGATCTCGGTGGCGGACCGGGGGCGCAGGACACCGAGCGGCTCGGTCCGCACGAGGTGCCCGAAGTCCTGGGCGGCCTCCTGGAGGATCTCCGGGCGGGTGTCCAGGGCCGGGCCGAAGCGGGCGGCGAGGTCGTGGGCCGTCGTCATGCCGGAATCACATCAGACGGGCCCGGCGTGCGTCGAGGTCGCCGTCAACTGCCCTGTGCCGACTGGCTCTTGACGAGGTCGAGCAGGGCGGCGTGCGTGTCCGCGTCGGCCGCCGCGACGAGCCCGTCCGCGCCGGTGAGCACGGGCTCGCCGTGCAGACCGGTGACCGTGCAGTCGGCCGCCCGGCACAGGGCGATGCCGGCCGCGAAGTGCACGCTGTCGCGCAGGTCGCCGTCGGTGACGTAGGCGGCCCGGCGGCCGGCGGCGACCCAGGCCACGGCGAGGGTGCTGGAGATCACCCGGGGCCGGAAGCGCTCGGCGAAGCCCGGGTCGGCGAGGAGGCGGACCGCCTGGAAACCGGGCGCGTGGGGGAACGGCGGGTCGAGGTTCACGTCCACCAGCGCGGACCCGGCCGAGGGCGTCAGCCGCTCGTCCGCGCCGTCCCGGCGGACCCACGCCGTGTCGCCGTCGGTCCAGAACACCTCGCCGCTGAACGGGTCGGCGGTCGCGGCGGCCGTGATCGCGGTCCCCTCGCGCAGGGCGACGTTCACGCCGACGAGCATGTTCCGCACGGCGTAGTTGAGGGTGCCGCACAGGGGGTCGACGAGCCAGCGGCGGTGGGCGTCGGCGGCGCCCGAACGGCCGCTCTCCTCGCCGGTCACGGCGTCGTCGGGCCGGGCGGCGCGCAGCACGTCCAGGATGGCCCGCTCGGCCGCGAGGTCCGCCTCGGTCGCGAAGTCACCGGCGGACTTGTCGTGGCGTGCGAGCGGGCTGCCGTAGAGGTCACGGACCACGGCGGCACCCGCCTGGGCCGCGGTCAGGGCCAGGCGGGCGTCGGATTCCCCGTTGATGATCGGCATACGCGCAGACTACGCGGAGCGCCGACGGTGTCAGTACCTCCCGGTCGGCGAGAAGGACAGGATCTGCTGGGCCGCGGTCCGTCCGCCGCCGACCGGACTGCCGCTGGTGTCGGTCCAGTTGCGCGGCGGGGTGGTCTCGGCGCGCCGGCCGGAGAGGCCGAGCACGAGGCCGCTGTAGCGGTTGACCAGGCGGTAGGTGCCGGCGGCGGACGCGTTCGGGAGCAGGAACCACTGTTGTCCGACGGCCGGCCGGCCGCCCGGTGCCGGCGTGACCGTCGGCCTGGTGCCCCAGGCCCGGCCGGCCCTCTTCGTGGAGTCGACGCCGAGCAGCCGGCCGCTCGCGGCGTTGGTGACGGTGAAGGCACCGTCACCGGTCGGCATGAAGATCCAGGACTCCCGGGCCGAGCCGGTGGGCCCGGCCCGGGACGTCGTGGCGGAGCTGCCCGGGGTCTGGGCGAGGATCCGGCCGGCGCCGCCGGCGATGCGGTAGGCCCGGCCGGTTTCCACGGGCGCGGCCGCGGGCTTCCCGGTGTCGACGGTGATGTCGACGTACTCGCCCGAGGCGTCGTGCGAGCAGCCGAAGGAGCAGTAGGAGCGGAAGGACCTGCCGACGATCGCGGAGCCGGTGCGGTTGGCGCCGTCCAGGAACCACCGGTACCAGGAGGCGGTGGTGTAGCCGCCGGTGTCCCCGATGAGGTGCCACTTCTGCGTCGTCAGGTCGTCGGTGGCGTAGAGGTACTGCGGTGAGTTCCCGCTCTGGTCGACGGCCTGGGGAGTGCCGATGTACAGCCCGAGATGGGCGTCGTAGGCGATGTTCATGACGAACAGCGGCGAGGTCGGGGGCATCTTCCCGGCCGCGATCTGCTCGGCGGCGGTACCGGTGTTGGCCGGGTCGTACTCGGCGGAGGCGGGGACGTAGCCGGTGGGGTGGGCGGCGTCGACGGGGACGATGTCGCTCTCCTTGCCGCCGGTGCCGGGCTGCGACCAGGAGCCGTCGTACCACTTGCGCCAGGAGCCGGGCGCCATCTTGGCGGAGATCGGGGCACGGGCCACGTGCTCGTAGAACGCCTTCCAGCCGCCGCTCTTGTCGATGATCCGGGAGCCGTAGTAGACGTAGAAGTAGCCGGAGGCGGTGTCGGCGAAGAGGCGCTGGTCGCCGTCGCCGTAGGAGTACGTCTGGTTCGGGAAGGCCGCGGTGTCCCCGCGCCTGGTGCTGTACGGGGACGTGATCACGTGGTCCTTGACGGTCCAGGTGCGGCCCCTGTCGGTGGAGACGGCGTAGTCGACCGCGTCGTAGTGCAGTCCGTCGCCGAAGGGCTGCGGGGTGAACTCGTTGTGCACCAGGCCGTACCAGGCACCGGTGTCGGGGTCGACCCACACTCCGGACAGGTCGCAGTAGTTCTTGTGGGCGTAGCGGGAGCCGCTCGGGGCGTACGTCGCCTCGCGGCCGGTGGGGCTGTTGTCGCAGCGCCAGGTGGTGTCGTCGTTGCGGTCGGCGGGATTGGCGGGGTCCACCGCCTCGCTCAGGGTCTTGTCGAACGCGGCGGTGTCGAAGTCCTTGCCGGTGTAGAAGTCCCAGGTGCGGGGGTCCTCGGCGCCGTACAGCGCGGCGGACTGCTGGTAGTGGAAGGTGCCGTCCCGGTCGAGGTAGGGACTGGCGGGGGTGTCCGTGGGGTGGGTGAAGGGTACCGGGGTCCCCACGGTCACGGTGTAGGTGGCGTCGGCGGGGGCCTGGGCCGATGCCGGGGACGCGGGGCCGCCGCCCAGGACCAGGGCGGCCGTCGTCGTGAACACCGCCAGGGCGCCGCCTGTTCTGCTCAAGAGTCGCAACTGTGCTCCTTGGTGCCGAAGGGCCGCTTGCACGGCACGATCCGGCCCCCGGCTTCCCTCGGCAATGGACTCCGGTGCTCCGCCTCTTGCACTTTCGCGCGGGTACGTCCGCCGGGTGCGCCGGTCAGGGCCGCTCGGGCGGGGCGGCGGGCAGCACGATGTCCCAGGCCAGTTGGCGGATCAGCGCCTCGTCCGGCTCCGCGGGACGGGCCATGACGGGCGAGGGGCGCGAGGGGGTGCGGGTGCCGCGGGAGATGCCGCCGCTGACCGTGATGTTGTGCTCCACGCGCGGGCGGCGGTGCCGTTCGTAGGCGGCGAACGCGGCCTGCGCATCGGGCAGATCGCGCAGCGCCTTGGCGAGGACGACGGCGTCCTCCAGGGCCATCGAAGCGCCCTGGCCGGTCGCCGGGGAGGCCGCGTGGGCGGCGTCGCCGATGAGCAGGGTGCGCCCCCTCCGCCACACCGCGCCGAGCGGCATCTCGGTGGCGTTGGTGACCATCACGGGGCCCTCGGACGCGGCGACGATGTCCGCGGCGGGGGTGGCGTCCTTGCGCAGCAGCGGCAGCAGCTCCTCGCGCCACGGGGCGCGCCGCGCGGCTTCCCCGGCGGGCAGGGGTTCGGTGCTCACGCGGGCGAACCAGTACGTCTGCCCGGTCGGGGACACCGCGTGTCCGAAGGCGGCCTCGCTGCCCCGGACCATGGTGATGACACCGGTGCCGCCCGTGCCGGGTGCGGCGCCGCTGTAGCCGTAGAAGACCCGCTGGCCGGCGTATGCGGGCCGGACACCGGGGGTGAGGATCCGGCGCACGGTGGAGTTCAGCCCGTCGGCTCCGACGACGAGGTCCGCCCGTGCGGTGCTGCCGTCGGCGAACCGGGCGGTGACGCCGTGCGGGCCGTCCGTGACGTCGGTGAGCCGGGCGCCGTGGCGCAGGCGGATGCCGCGCCGGACCGCCGCGCCCTGCAGGGCCGCGAGCAGTTCGCCGCGGCGCAGACAGCGGTACCGCAGGTCCGGGTCGGTCATCTCGCCGAGCGGGGTGTGCGCCAGCTCGGTTCCCCGGCTGTCGAGCAGCCGCAGGGAAGTCAGCGGAAAACCGACGGTGGTGACGGCGTCCGCGGCGTCGAGCTGGGCCAGGGCGCGCATGCCGTTGCTCGCCAGGGTCAGGAACGCGCCGATGTCCTCGGCCGTGTCGGGGTGTGCCTCGTAGACGGTGACGTCGTGTCCGGCCTTGTGCAGCCCGAGCGCGGCCGCGGTCCCCGCGATGCCGCCGCCGATCACCAGTGCTTTCGTCGGATCCGTCCCGCTCAAGTGCCGCTCCTCGCGCCGACAGTGGTCGTGACCATCCAAGGGCATGGGACGGGCCGGCGCGGGGCCCGGGGCCGGGATCCGGACAGGATCAGGGCGGCGAGGGGACCGGGGGACGGTGGAGCCGGCGTGCCGGGCGTTCCCGAGGGACGCGGCCGCCGGTGCTGTGCCAACGAGCGCCCCCTGAATGACGGGTTCCTGACGGGAAATTGGGTACTTCCCGGCCATGCGGGTGAGTGTGGTGGATGCGGGGTCGAACACGGTTCGGTTGGTGATCGCGGATGTGGAGGGCGGTGTTCCGCTGCCGGTGCACACCGTCAAGTGGAAGCTGCGCCTGTCCGAACACGTCGGTCCGGACGGCAGCATCGCCGACGAGGCGGTGGAGCAGCTGGTGCAGGCGGTGGGCGCGGCGGGTGCCACGGCCCGCAGGTGGCATGCGGCGGGGCCGCTGGCCTTCGCGACCGCGGTGGTGCGCGGCGCCCCGAACCGGCAGGAGGTGCTGCGCCGGGTCGCGGCGGGCACCGGGATCCGCATCTGTACGCTGCCGGGCGAGACCGAGGCCGAGCTGACGTTCCTGGCGGCCCGGCGCTGGCTGGGCTGGCACGCCGGTCCGCTCGCGGTGCTCGACATCGGCGGCGGCTCCCTGGAGGTGGCCTTCGGCCGGGGCCGGCTGCCCGACTTCGCCGCCTCCCTCCCGCTCGGCGCGAACCGGCTGACCCAGGAGTACTTGGGCGCCCAGGACCCGCCGGGGCAGGCCGAGCTGAAGGAGCTGCGCCGCCGGATCCGCCATGAGCTGCGGGACGTGGCCTCGCGGATCCGCTGGGAACGGCCGCGCACCGCCGCGGTCAGCTCACGGACGTTCCAGCAGCTGGCCCGGCTGTGCGGGGCGCCGCCCGGGCGGTACGGCCCGTTCGTACCGCGGGAGATGCGCTGCCGGGATCTGCGCGAGGCGGTCCGCACGCTGGCCGCGCTGCCCGCCGCCGAGCGTGCCCAGCTGCCCGGGATCTCCGCGCCGCGCGCCGCGCAGAGCCTGGCCGGAGCGGTCGTCGGGCACACGGCGCTGAAGCTCATGGGGTTGCGCGGGGCCGTCGTCTGCCCGTGGGCGATCCGCGAGGGCGTGCTGCTGCGCTACGTCGAGGACGGCGCGGACTGGTGGACGGACGCCACCGGCGCCGCCGGCACGGCTGCTCCGCCCTCCGCGGCACCGCTGCGCATCGCGAGTCCACCGGCGTAGTGTTCGTATTTCTCCAAAGATCCCGAAACCGACCCTCGAACCTGTAGCGATCATGACAAATGCAGGGTAGTCATGCCCGTATGCCTTTACGTCGGTCACGACCGGGAATGAAACGCCTCGCCGCGCTCGTCGCCTCAGCCGCGCTGGTCCTCGTGGGCTGCGACAGCGGCGGGACGTCGTCCCCCGGCGACGGACGGCAGCAGCTGACCGTGGCGGCGCTGCCGCTCACCGACTCGGCCGCCCTCTATCTCGCCCGGGACCGCGGGCTGTTCGCCAAGGAGGGCCTGGACGTGCGCATCCAGCCGGTCCAGCAGAGCATCCAGGCACTGCCCGCGCTGCTCAAGGGCCAGGTGGACGTGATCGCCAGCGCGAACTACGTCACCTATCTCCAGGCCTATGAGAAGGGCACCCTGGATCTGCGCATCCTCGCCGAGGGCGTCCGGATCGCCCCGCACATGATGGACGTCCTCGTGCCCAGGGACTCGGCGCTGAAGACACCGGAGGACCTCGCGGGCAGGAAGGTCGCCGTCGCCGTCCTCAACAACATCCAGTCCCTGACCCTGAACGCGATCCTCGACGCCCGGGGCGCCGGGCGGCCCGTCTACCGGCAGCTCCTGTTCCCGCAGATGGGCCCCGCCCTGGAGAAGGGCCAGGTGGACGCCGCGCACGCGGTGGAGCCCTTCGACACCGCGATCCAGGGCGAGCTGGGCGCGCGGGTGCTGCTGGACGCCGGTTCGGGCCCGGCACGGGGGCTGCCCGCCAGCGGGTACGTCACCACGGCCGGCTTCGTGAAGAAGAACCCGAAGGCGGCGGCCGGCTTCCGGCGTGCCGTCGAGGCGGCCTCCCGGCTCGCCGCCGGGGATCCTGGAGCGGTGCGCACGGAACTGCCGAAGTACGCCAAGGTCGGCGCGGACCAGGCCAAGTCGATCCACCTGCCCGCCTATCCGGTGACCGCCGACCCGGCCGCGCTGCGCCGGCTGATCCGGCTCATGCGCACCCAGGGGCTGTTGAAGAAGGACATCGACCCGGCACCCCTGCTGCTGAAATGACCCGGCGACAGGAGGTCCTGCTGGGCCTGCTCGGCGCGGCGGCGGCCTTCGGGGCCTGCGAGGCGGTCTCCCGCGCCGGGATCGTACGGCGCAGCTATCTGCCGCCCGCCTCCGAAGTCCTCGCCCGCGCCGCCCGGCTGGCGGGTACCCCGTCCTTTCTCGACGGGGTGGGGGTGACGCTGCGGGCGTGGGCGCTGGGGCTCGGGCTCGCCTGCGCGATCGCCGTACCGCTGGGGCTGCTGCTGGGCGCGGTACCGGTGGTGGAGGCCGCCGCCCGCGCGGTGATCGAGTTCCTGCGGCCCCTGCCGTCGGTCGCGCTGGTCCCGCTGGTGTCGCTGCTGCTCGGGTCGGGCACGGAGACGGAGGTGGCGCTGATCGCGTACGCGTCGCTGTGGCCGGTGCTGTTCAACACCGTCTACGGCCTCGGCGAGACCGACCCGCTGGCCAAGGACACCCTGCGCGCCTTCGGGTTCGGGCGGCTCGCGGTGCTGCTGCGGGTGGAGTTGCCGGCCACCGCCCCGTTCATCGCCGCCGGTGTGCGGATCTCGGCCTCGGTCGCCCTGATCCTCGCCGTCGCGACGGAGATCCTCTCCGGCTTCGGCCAGGGCCTCGGCATCTTCATCGCCCAGGCGGAGACGGCGACGGACGGCACGCGGGACGTGCTGGCGGGGGTGGTGTGGGCGGGAGCCCTGGGGCTGGTGATCAACGGCGTACTGGTCGGGGTGGAGCGCCGGTTGTTCGCCTGGGCACAGCAACCCGCCGAAGCGGCGGGGCGGTCGCGGCGGGGGACGCGGCGATGAACCGCACCGCGCTGCCCCTGGTGCTGCGCTGGGCCGTGCTCCTCCTCGCCGTCGTCGGCTGGGAGGCGGCCGCCCGTGCGCAGGGCAGTGTGTACTTCCCGCCGCCGCTGCGCATCGCCCGGCACGCCCGCGACCTGTGGTTCTCCGGGCCCGCCGGCCATCTGTTCCTCACCCCGGCCGCCGTCGGCACCATCCTGCCGAGCCTCGGCCGGATGGCGGCCGGTTTCGCGCTCGCCGCCGTCGCCGGGACCGTCCTGGGGATCGCGGTGGGCCGCTCCCGGCGGGCGTACGCGCTGTGCAACCCGGTGCTCCAGTTCGCCCGGGCCGTACCGCCGCCGGCCCTGGTGCCGGTGTTCGTCGTGGTCTTCGACTTCGGTACGCCGATGCAGGTGGCGTCGATCGTGTTCAGCGCCGTGTGGCCGGTGCTGGTCAACTCGGCCGAGGGCGCCCGGACCACGGACCCGCTGCGGCTCCAGGTGGCGGCGGTGCTGCGGCTGACGGCGCCGGAGCGGCTGTGGTTCCTGATCCTGCCCTCGGCGCTGCCCCGGATCTTCGCGGGGCTGCGGCTCAGCCTGTCGCTGTGCCTGATCCTGATGGTGTTCGCGGAGCTGCTGCCGGGCAGCGACAACGGCATCGGCTTCACGCTCACCGACGCCCAGACCCGCTCCGACCTGCTCACGGTGTGGGCGGCGCTGGTGCTGCTGGGGACGCTCGGGTATCTGCTCAACACCGGACTGCTGGCGATCGAGAAGCGGCTCGTCGGCCCGAGGACACCGGCGAGGAGGACGGCATGACGACGGGCACGGTCCGCGAGGCGGTCGTACGGTTTCTGCGCGACACCGGCATGACCACGGTCTTCGGCAATCCGGGCTCCACGGAACTGCGGATGTTCCGCGACTGGCCGGACGACTTCGGCTATGTGCTGGGCCTGCAGGAGTCCGTCGTGGTCGGCATGGCGGCCGGGCACGCGCTCGGCACCCGACGCGCCGCCTTCGTCAGCCTGCACTCGGCCGGCGGGGTGGGGCACGCGCTCGGCGCCGTCTTCAACGCCTTCCGCGACCGGGTGCCGCTGGTGGTCGTGGCCGGGCAGCAGGCCCGCTCCCTCATCCAGTTGCGGCCGTTCCTCGGCGCCGACGAACCGGCCCTGTTCCCCCGCCCGTACGTGAAGTACGCCCGCCAGCCGGAGCGGGCCGAGGACGTGCCGGCCGTGCTCGCCGAGGCGTACCGGATCGCGATGACGCCTCCGCGCGGCCCGGTGTTCGTGTCCGTACCCGAGGACGACTGGGACCGGCCCGCCGCACCCGTCACGCCCCGCACGGTGCACACGGCGTTCACCGCCGGCCCCGACGCCCTCGACGCGCTCGCCGCCCGGCTGGCCGCCTGCGCCCGCCCCGCGCTGGTGGTGGGGCCGGGCGTGGACGACGAGGACGCGCTGGAACCGGTCCGGGCGCTGGCCGAGCGGATCCGGGCCGGGGTGTGGATCAGCCCGCTCTCCGGCCGCTCCGGCTTCCCCGAGTCGCATCCGCTGTTCCAGGGGTTCCTGCCGCCGGTGGCCCGGCAACTGGCCGCGCGGCTCGCGCCGTACGACGTGGTGGTCGCCCTCGGCGCACCGGTGTTCACCTACCACGTGGCGGACGACGGGCCACCGCTCGCACCCGGCACCGAGCTGTTCCACCTGGACTGCGACCCCGGCCAGGCGGCCTGGCTGCCCACCGGCACCAGCATCGTCACCACCCTGCGGCCCGCCCTGACCCGGCTCACCGAGCTGCTCGGGGAACCCGACCGCGACCCGCCGCCGCCCCGGCCGGCCCCCGCACCGGCCCGCGCCGGGGAGCACATCACCCCGGAACTCCTCTTCGACCTGCTGCGCGCCCGGCTCCCGCGCGAGCGGGTGCTCGTCGAGGAGGCACCGAGCCACCGCGACACCCTCCACGCGCGCGTGCCCGTCGAGACGGGCGGCGGCTTCCTCACCACGGGCAGCGGGGCGCTCGGCTGGGGCCTGCCGCTGGCCGTCGGCCGGGCGCTCGCCGGCCGGCGCCGGGTGGTGTGCGTGGTCGGTGACGGTTCGGCGCTGTACTCGGTGCAGGCCCTGTGGACCGCGGCCCGGCACGCGGCGCCGGTCAGCTGTGTGCTGCTGGACAACGGCGGCTACGCGGCCGTCCGCGCGCTGGGCCGCCGGATCGGCGTCGCACCCGTCCCCGGCACGGACATCACGGGCATCGACTTCGCGGCCCTCGCGGAGTCCTTCGGCTGCCCGGCGGCCCGCGCCGAGCACCCCGAGGAGCTGCCGCACGCGCTGGACCACGCCCTCGGCCGGGGCGACGACACCGGACCCTTCCTGCTGCACCTGAAGGTCAGCGGCAGCGCGGGCACCCTGTACGAGCCCTGGGCCGGGTGAGGGATGCTGCGCCTCGACTCCGTCAGCCGGCACTTCGGCGACCAGCAGGTGCTGGACGGCATCAGCCTCACCGTGCCCGACGGCCAGCTCCTCAGCGTGGTCGGGCCCTCCGGCTGCGGCAAGTCCACGCTGCTGCGCACCATCGCCGGGCTGCTGCCCGCGCAGGAGGGCACGATCACGATCGACGGGACACCGGTGACGGGCGTACCGGACCGGCTCGCGGTCGTCTTCCAGGAGTACGGCCGCTCACTGCTGCCCTGGCTCACCGTCCGCGACAACGTCGCCCTGCCGCTGCGCCGCCGGGGCCTCGGGCGGGCGGCCCGCCGGGCCGAGGCCGAGACGATCCTCGAACGCGTCGGCCTTCCCGGGGCCGCCCGGCGCCATCCGGGCGAGCTGTCCGGCGGCATGCAGCAACGCGTCGCCATCGCCCGTGCCCTGGTCTGCCGGCCCTCGCTGCTGCTGATGGACGAGCCGTTCGGCTCGCTGGACGCGGGCACCCGGGAGGATCTGGAGGACCTGCTGCTGGAACTCCATCGCACGAACGCCACGACCATCGTGTTCGTCACCCACGACATCGACGAGAGCGTGTACGTCGGCGACCGCGTCGTCGTCCTCTCCCCCGGCCCCGGCTCCCACGTGGTCCGCGACCTGCCGGTCGGCCTGCCCCGGGAACGGGACCAGATCAGCACGCGGAGCCTGCCCGGGTTCGTGCAGCTGCGCACGGAGGTGGGCCGGGCGGTCCGCGGCGGCTGAGTCTCCCGGCGGGCGGGAAGGGTGACCCCGGAAGGCCCGGGGCCACCCGGCGTACGGCCGTCAGCGGAGGTCGCGCACCCGCACGGTGTAGATCCCGCGGCCGTGGGTGGCGGCGTACAGGGTGCCGCCGTCCGGGCTCGCCTTGAGCTGGAGCACGGCGACGGCCGGCAGGCTGCCGATCCGCTGCCAGGTGGTGCGGCCCGGGGCGCGGTAGACGACGCCGAGGTCGGTGGCGACGGCGAGGCCGCCGTCCGCCGTCACCAGCGCGGAGTCGGCGGGCACGTCGGGCAGGTTGGCCGAGATGTCCTTCCAGGTCGTGCCGCCGTCGGTGGACTCGAAGACATGGCCGACGCCCGCGCCGGGGCCCTCGGTCCAGTGCCGGGAGAAGCCGTTGACGGCGAGGAAGACGTGGTCGGCGTTCTTCGGGTCGACGGCGAAGCCGCTCAGGTAGCGGTGGGGCACCGTGCCGTCGACGGGCAGGCCGATGTCGTGCCAGCCGGTGCCGTCCGCGTTGCCGACGGCGATGCCGCGGGCGAAGCCCTGGTTGTTGCAGGGGCCGCACCAGGCGGCGTAGATCTTCCCGCCGGACGCGGCGACGGCGGTCGCGACCCGGCCGGCGCCGAAGTCGTGGACGCTGGTCCACTCCTTGCCGCTGCGGATGGCGTAGCCGTGGGTCTGGACCCAGATGTGGCGGCCGCCGGCGACCCAGGTGTTGCCGTCCTTCAGGTCCGCGGCGAGCGGGGCGATGAAGCGGGCCTCGCTGGTGGCGTTGTCGGGCGGGGCGACGGAGTACGAGGTGGCCTTGCTCGGGTCGGTGGCCCAGCTGCCGTCGTTGACCGCGCAGTTCTGGGTGACCTGGACGGCGAGGTAGACGTACTCCTGGGCGATGTTGCAGCCGTTCGCGGGGTCGGTGAGGGTGTCGCCGCCGTCGCCGCCGAAGTTCGAGCCCATGGCCTTGTCGTCGCCGCGCAGGATGGACTGGCCGTTGTCCTGCAGGCCGCCGGTGACGGACAGGCCGCCGTGGCCGAGGTCCTTGCCGATGCCGACGGAGTAGTACTGCAGGGTGTCGATGGTGCCGTCGTTGAGCGAGGTCCAGTCGGTGGCGTGGCCGGAGGCGTCCTGGGCGCCGTTCACCGGGCGCTTGTAGACGCCGCCGTCGTTGCCGACGTAGACGAAGCTCGTGCCGTGGTAGCGGCCGATCGCCACGCCGTGCTGGTCGGAGTGGGTGGTCTGGTGGCAGTCACCGGTCTGCCGGCCGGGGTCGATGCTCCAGCAGGGGAAGGGGAAGTTCCAGTACGGGGCGACCGTGGACCAGTTCGCGCCGCCGTCCTTGGTCTCGTAGACCTCCTCCAGGCCCGCGTACACATGCTGCGGGTCGGCCGGGTCCACGGCGAGGAACTGGTTGTACCAGGCCTGGACGCCGGGCATGTAACCGGCCGTGGTCAGCGCCGAGTTGTCGGCGGCCAGGCCCTTGTAGTCGGCGATCTTCGTCCAGGGGCCGGACGGAGAGCCCGACCTGGAGACGTAGATGCCCTCCAGGCCGCTGTCCGGGTTGGTCTTCAGCTGCTCCGGGGACTGGTCGACGGCGTAGTAGCGGGAGCCGTCGGCTGAGCGGGCGAAGGTGACGTTGCCGACGTTGCCGGCGTCGGCCGGGAGGTCACCGAGGCCGCCGGTGATCCGGGTCCAGGCGCCGCCCGCCTTGGTGTAGAAGCCGTTGTAGTCGTCGCCGGCGCGCCAGCCGACGGCGAGGACCACCTTGGAGGGGTCCTTGGGGTCGATGGCGATGTCGTTGGCGATGTTCTTGTACGGCGCGTCCGGGTCGTCGGCCCGGGACCCGCCGGGCAGGAAGTCGGGGTTGGGCGCGAACTCCAGTTTCCAGGGGCCGCTCAGCCGCTTCGTGGAGTGGCTCCACACACCCTTGCCGGTGGCCGCCCACACCTTGTCGCCGCCGAAGCGCAGCTCGTGGATGGTGGTGCTCTCCAGTTCGTCGCCGCCGACCCTGCTGCGTGCGGAGAAGGTGCCGTGGTGCGGGTGGGCGAGGACGTAGACGCCGCTGCCGAGGTAGGCGTCGGAGTTGGTGGTGGCCTCGCCGGTGCCGAGCCAGAGCCGGCCCGCGCCGTCGAGGGCCAGGGCACCGGTGGACTGGGCGGGCAGCCGGTCGCTGACGGGCTGCCAGTGACCGCCGCCCGTGCGCGAGCGCCACACCCCGCCGCCGGCGCTGCCCGCGTAGACGTAACCGTCGTCGTCGGCGGCGATCGCCGCCATCCGGCCGGTGACGTTCCCGCCTCCGCCGCTGGAGTTGGAGTCGATGTCGCGGTAGCGCGGGTCGTCGGAGTCGTAGGGCAGACCGGTGATGTTGCGCCAGTGGCCGCCGGTGCTGCGGAGATGGGTGAGGCCGTGCCAGGCGGCGCCGTACGCGCCCGGTGCGACGACACCCGGTGAGGTGCGGGCCTCGGCGTACTGGTCGGCGCCCTCGGCGATCTCGTCCGCTTCGTTGCCGTCGTCGTCGCCCGCCGCCGCGTGCGGTGCGGCGGCGCCCACCGGCTGCGCCCGCTGCTCGGCGAGTTGGCCGAGCGTGCGGACTCCGAAGGGGCTGGTCCCCCGCCCGGAGGCGGCGGACGGGGGTATCGCGACGAGCGCGGCGGACGCGGTGAGCGCACAGATGCTCAGCCACCGTCTTCTGTGGGTGGGCAGGGACACCGAGGACCTCCTGGGGGCAGCCGACACAGCTGACGCAGGAGACCCGACCACGCGGACGGGAGAACGTCCGCCGCTTGAGGAAGTTTTGACGAGAACCTGCCAGTAGTTACGGCTCCGGAAGCCGGTTCTTCCGCGCGCCCGGCGCAGCCGCCGCTCCCTGGGCGCGGAGCCTGCCCGCCGTCTTCAGCAGCCGGTCGGCCGGATCTCGCAGACCGGGATGGGCCAGCACCGTGTTCCGCAGTCCGCGTACCGGCCTGCGCCAGAGCCGCTGGGCCAGCGCCACCGGGTGCGGGCGGGCCACGAAGCCCTCGGCGACCCGCAGTTCACGGGTCTTCAGCCAGTCCTTGTACTCCTTGTCGCCGCGCCCGAGGTCCACGAGGGTCGCACCGTGCCGGGCGGCCGCCTCGGCGGTCCGCAGGTGCATCATCAACCCCGGTGAGTAGTAGTGGAGTTCGGGGTCGTAGGCGGTGAACCACGCCGCCAGCACCGTGCTCGACCGGGGACCGAAGTGGGCGGCCACCGGCCGGTCGCCCGCGTACAGCACGGACAGCACCCCGGTGAAGTGCTCCTCGCGGACCCGGAAGAGATGGTCGACGAGGCCGACGATCCACGGCCGGGAGAACCGGTCCATGCGGCCGGTCCTGCGGTACTGCGCGGACTTCCAGCGCATGAGCGTGCGCAGTGCCTGCGGGTCGCGCTCGTCGAAGACGAACCGCACCTCACCGATGTCCCGGCCGAGCCGCCGCTCCTTCTTCAGTGTCGTCTTGGCCAGGCCCGGATAGGTGCCGCGCAGCCACTCCGGATACCCGCCGTCGCCGGGCTTCACATCGATCACCGGGGAGGCGAAGGTTCCGGTGACGTGCGGCGCGAACGGCCGCTGCTCCTGGACCAGATGGTCGAACTCGAAGATGCTCAGCCGGCAGGCGCGCAGCAGTTCCCCCGCGTCCCAGGTGACCCCGGGCCGGTGCACGAGCGCCTGGCAGTCGGACAGTCCCAGCCCGATGGCCCGCCCGGTGCCGAGCGGCCCCCGCTCGTACGGGAAGAACCCGGCCGGCTCCCCGCCCTCGCGCAGGACCGCGACCCGCGCGCCGCTGCGGTACCGGCCGACGCCGATCGCGAACTCCGGTGCGAGGAAGGGGTTGGCGTACTCGGGTGACTCGTCCATCGCGCGGTGCCAGGCCCCGCGCAGCTCGGGCGTCAGCTCGCCGGGTCTGTGGATGGTGATCTCCACCTCAGTTCGACCGCCCTTCGGCCGGTGAGGCGTGTGGATCATGGCTCATGGATCGCATGGGCGACCGCTCCCCCCATGACGCGCCGGGCGCGTCCTGCCATTGGTACCGATGTGCGCCGCATCCCCTCCGCGCGCGACTGCTCAAACGTCGCGAAACAGTACGCACACTGTCAAGGGTGCCTCAGGCGACGGATGGTCCGCCACGGGTACGCGGACATCGGGGACAACCCTTTGTAAAGGACCTCCTCGGCGGGCCGGGGGTCCCGGCCCCCTCCCCTCCACTCTTGACATGAACCTGCGCCAACCCCGAGGCTCCTGCTTGAAGTTGCTCGATTGCCGCTCATTTCGAGCGCTTACGAGCAGCAAGCTAGAACAGTCAGTCCGCAGTGCTGCGAGGGGAGCTGTTCCGCCGTGCAAAGACCGCGAAGACTGCGCCATCGTGTGCCGTGGCCGGCCTGGATTCCGCTGGGGCTGGCGGCCGCCCTGGCGGGGACCGCGCTCGCCGCCCCGGTGCCCGCCCGGGCCGCCGCGACCGCGACCGGGGCCGTACTCGACCCCGCCCACGGCAGCGTCAACTGGCAGAGCCCGGTGTACGCCAAGGGCACCGGCGGCGGCGCCGAGAGCTGTCCGGACGCCGCGACCGACCCGGACGACAAGGTCTGCGACCGTTTCGACCTGACGGTCTCGGTGCCGGACGGCTACTGGGACGACAACCCGGAAGGCGGCGTCCCGCTGTCGGTCAGGTGGGAGAAGCCCTCCGACGACTTCGACCTGTACGTGTACGACGACCACGGCAAGCAGGTGGCGTCCAGTGCGGGCACCGCCGACCCGGAGGCCACGGTGATCCCGCGGGCGTCGGGGACCTACCACGTGGTGGTCGTGCCGTACGACGTGCACGGCGGCTCCTTCACCGGCACCGCGTACCTGCCGGCCACCACCGACGCCGGTGACCTCACGTCCTTCTCGGGCGGTGAGGGCAGTTACACCATCGGGGCCGGACGGCTGACGGCCCGCGCCGACTTCCTGGCAGGCGGTCAGCTGCGGCTCCAGGCCGACCCGTCCGGCTCGCTGAGCGATCCCGCGGGCACCGCCATCGTCCGCAAGCAGCCCGCCCCGGAGCGGCGCACCTCGTCCTTCGACGCGGGCGACTACTACGGCATCCGCTCCCCGCGCGCCGTCCTGCGCGTGTACAAGAGCCCGCTGCGTTTCGGGCTGTACCGGCCCGACAACCGCACCCGCGTCTGGCAGGAGGACAAACCGCTGCGCTGGTCGACCGGCGGCATGCGGCAGAGCCTCGTACGCGGCGCGGACGAGCAGTTCTTCGGCGGCGGCGAGCAGAACGGCAGCTTCTCGCACCGCGGGCAGACGATGTACGTGTCCAACAGCTTCGACTGGAACGAGGGCGGCTACAACAACTCCCAGCCGTTCTACCTCTCCAGCGCGGGCTACGGCGTCTTCCGCAACACCTTCGCCCCGGGCGTGTACACCTTCGGGCAGCCCGTGACCACCGGCCAGCAGGAACGGCGCCTGGACGCCTACTACTTCCTCGGTGGCGCCAAGCAGGTGATCGGCCAGTACACGGCGTTGACGGGCAAGCCGTTCATGCCCCCGGTGTACGGCCTCGAACCCGGCGACTCGGACTGCTACCTGCACAACGCCAACCGGGGCGAGCGGCACACCCTGGACGCGTTGAAGGTCGCCGACGGGTACACGCAGAACCGGATGCCGCTGGGCTGGATGCTGGTCAACGACGGCTACGGCTGCGGGTACGAGAACCTGGAGCAGACCGCCAAGGGCCTGCAGGACCACCACGCCCAGCTCGGCCTGTGGACCCAGGACGGCATCGACAAGCTCGCCGACCAGGTGAAGGCGGGTCAGCGGGTGGCCAAGCTGGACGTGGCCTGGGTCGGCAACGGCTACAAGTTCGCCCTGGACGCGTGCGACGCCGCCAAGAAGGGGATCGAGGACCACAGCGACGCCCGCGGTTTCGTGTGGCTGCCGGTGTCCTGGGCGGGCGCCCAGCGCTGCGGGGTGCTGTGGAGCGGCGACCAGAAGCTGTCCTGGGACTACATCCGCTGGCAGATCCCGACCTACGCCGGCGCGACGCTGTCCGGCATCTCCTACAACACCGGCGACGTGGGCAGCATCTACCGCCACGACGCCAAGATGTACGCCCGCGACCTGCAGTGGAAGGCGTTCCTGCCGGCCATCATGACCATGGACGGCTGGGCCTCGGACCTCACCTCCGGCAAGCCCGCCGACCAGCAGCCCTGGCGGGACGGGGAGCCGTACACCTCCATCAACCGGAAGTACCTGCAGCTCAAGGAGCGGCTGCTGCCGTACATGTACACGCTGTCCGCCGAGGCGGCCAAGACGGGGGTGGGCGCGGTGCGTCCGCTGTGGCTGGAGTACCCGGACGACCCCAGCACCCTGGGGGACCAGGCGAAGTACGAGTTCCTGTCGGGCCGCGACTTCCTGGTCGCCCCGGTCTACCAGGACTCCGACACCCGGGACGGGATCTACCTGCCGAAGGGCACGTGGACGGACTACTGGACCGGCCGCACCTACCAGGGTCCGACCACGCTCAACGGCTACCACGCCCCGCTCGACACGCTCCCGTTGTTCGTGCGCGAGGGCGCGATCGTACCGATGTGGCCGGAGGGGACCACGAGTTGGCAGACCCGGGACCGGCACGAGCTGGACTGGGACCTGTATCCGGCGGCCCGCGGCACGGGCCACTACACGCTGTACGAGGACGACGGGGTGACCCGTGACTTCGCCGAGGGCGCGGCCGCGACCCAGCGGGTGTCGGTGCGCGGCGACGGCAGGGGGACGACCGTCTCGGTGGGCGCGAGCAGGGGTGACTACGCCGGCAAGGTGGACGCCCGCGGCTACCGGTTCACCGTGCACGGCGGCACGGCACCCGCGCGGGTACTCCTCGACGGCCGCCAACTGCCCGCCTCGTCCTGGTCGTTCGATCCCGCCACACAGGTCACGACCGTCACGACGCCGAGCCTGCCACTTGACCGGGGGTTCGCGCTGCGGTTGGTCGACGGCAAGTAAAGGGATCGCATGGTCTAGTCCAAAGTCTCAGCTGGTCTAGTCCAACTTATTGACGTGACCGCAACAGCCGCCGGAGGGTGGGGCTCCCCACTCCGGGGACACTCCCCACCCCCACCCTCCGGAGGCACGCAGTGAGACCTCTTCGGGCATGTCTGAGCGCGGCAGCGGCCGTCACGCTCGCCGCCGCGGGCACCACCGCACTCGTCGCGGGCCACGCCTCGGGCGCGACCACCGCACTGAGCAACCGCTGGTACGCCGCCGCGCCCTATCTGATGCCGCTGGACAACGACCCGCCGGACCCGGGCGCCCTCATGGACGCGACCGGCCTCAAGGCCTTCCAGCTGGCCTTCGTGCTCGCCCCCGACGGCGGCGGCTGCTCGCCGACCTGGGGCGGCACCGCGCCCGTCTCCTCGGACACGGCCGTACAGTCGAAGATCAGCACGATCCGCGCCAAGGGCGGCGACGTATCGGTCTCCGTCGGCGGCTACGGCGGCACGAAGCTCGGCCAGGCCTGCTCCGACGCGGCGTCCACGGCGGCGGCCTACCAGCAGGTCATCACCAAGTACGGGCTGCACGCCGTCGACTTCGACCTGGAGGAGCCGGAGTACGAGAACAGCGCGGCCATCAAAAACGAGATCGGCGCGGCCAAGATCCTCCAGCAGAACAACCCGGGCCTGTACGTCTCCGTGACCACGGCCGGCACCGCGGACGGCACCGGCTGGTTCGGCAAGCAGATGCTGCTGGAGGCCAAGTCCCAGGGGTTCACCCCGAACAACTTCTCCATCATGCCGTTCGACGGCGGCTTCAACGGGGCGGCGAGCCAGACCGGCGCGCTGACCAACTTCAACTCGATCCTGCAGTCGACCTTCGGCTGGGACCAGGCGACCGCGTACGCCCACGAGGGCTTCTCCGGCATGAACGGCCGCAGCGACACGGGTGAGTACTTCACGCAGGCCGACTTCCAGACGGTGCTGCAGTACGCCACGAGCCACGCCATGGACCGCTTCACGTTCTGGTCCCTGAACCGCGACCGGCAGTGCAGTCCGCCGGACAACGGGGGCCGTACCTCCGGCACGTGCTCCAGCGTCCCCCAGAACCCCTGGGACTTCGCGAAGTACTCGGTGCAGTTCGCCGGCGCCACCCCGCCCACCACCACCCCGACGCCGACCCCGACCCCGACGCCGACCTCCTGCAAGCCCGCGTGGAGCTCCTCGGCGGTGTACACGCAGGGCGACGAGGTCTCGTACGACAAGCACAACTGGAAGGCCAAGTGGTGGACCCGGAACGAGGTGCCGGGCGCCTCGGAATGGGGACCGTGGCAGGACGAAGGCGCCTGCTGAGACCGCGACGAACACGGCGAAACCCGCCCCGACCTGCGCGACTGGTGCAAACGGCCGTACGGTCGTAGCGTCGGGTGCACGCGGTCGGACACGGCACGACGGGTGGGAGCGACCATGCGCGGAACAGTGATGGGAACGGCGGTCACCCTCGCGGCGGGCGCCCTGCTGACGGCGGCCATGACCACCGCTTCGGCGAGTCCGCCGGCCGCGGCCGGCCGGGTCGACCCCCCGCGCCCCGTGCTCGTCGACTGCACCTGGCACCGGAACGTCCGGCCGGCCGACTTCATCCTGGCCTGCGGCGACGGCAACAGCCGGCTCATGGGGCTCCACTGGACGCGGTGGAGCCCGGACGGGGCGACGGCCACGGGGGTGAACTGGGTCAACGACTGCAAGCCGTACTGCGCGGCCGGCCGCTTCCACGGCTACCGGGTGACCGTCCGCCTGGACGAGCCCAAGTCCTGGACGAAGCACCCGTCGGTGCAGCACTTCACGCGGATGAGCCTCATCTACGCCGACGCCCGGCCGGACGCCTTCAAGCAGGTCATGACCTACCCGCTCTGGGACTGAACCGCCGGGACCGAACCGCTCCGGCGGCAGCGGGCGCAGGCCCGGCAAAATCGCGGTGCGACGGCTCGTGCGCCTCTGCGATCATGCCGCAATGCGCGACACCCTCGAACAGCTGGTCGTACGACACACCCACCGCATCCCCGCCCCCATCGGACCCGCCGGTCGCGGCGAGGTGGCGGCGCGGCAGTTCGACGCCGCGCTGATGTCGGTGGGCTTCAAGCTCTCCGCGGCTGCCCTCGTCCGCCTGTCGTCCCTGTCCGAGGGCGTGGTCGTCGGCACCGCCGTCCGCACCCTGGCGACCGTCCGCGAGCTGGCCGGCGACCATGTCCAGCACAATGTCTACTTCGTCGACTTCCCGGCGAACGTCCCCGGCACCGTCCAGTTCTGGGCGCGCTGCGTCGAGGAGGCGCTCACCGACGACTCCACCCGCACGGGCACGCTGAAACAGCTGGTCAGCGGGGTGGTCGACCTGCTGACCCTGCCGTCGTACGGCCGCTACCGGCACACCTACGCCGAGATGCTCGCCCGGCACGACGAGCTGGTCCCGGCGGCGGGCGACCGCCTGACCGTGCTGGACCTCGGCGGTGCGCTGGACGACGAGGTCACCGCGCTGTACCTGGCCCTGGCCGGGAGCAGCACCCCCCTGGGCGAGGACGGTCTGCGTGACCTGGAGCTGCTCGCCGGGGCGTGCGTGGCCGGGCCGCAGCCGGAGGCGATTCCCGTGCGGGAGAACCGGGCCGTCGTCAACCGGGCACGGCTGCGGCTGGGCGCGGACCTGCTGCTGGACACCGTCACCGATGTGCTCCGGCTGGCCTGCGCGCTGTCCGGCGGTGACGTGACCCTCCAGGAGCCCACCCGGTTCCGGGGCCTGTCACGGCCGGTGCGCCGCGCGCTGCTCGCGCATCTGGACGCCGTCGTCGCCGCCTCCCCCGCCGGACTGGCGGACGTCCTGGTCCACCGGGAGGCGTTCAAACGCCTCGGGGAGCGGCTGCACCCGCACGAGTACCCGCAGTGGCCGCACGCCGCCGAGGTGTTCGCCGTCGCCCGCGGTGAGCGGCGGGCGCGTTCCTTCGAGGGCCGCGTCGAGGAACTGCTCGGTGCCGGGGACATCACCGCGGCGGTACGGCTGCTGGAGTCGGCGCCGGGCAGGCTGTTCCGTTCCCTGGACCGGCTGCTGCGCACGGCCCGCACCCAGGAGGAGCGCGACACGGTCGTCGCCGCGGCCGAGGAGGTCGCCGGCGCGGTGTCCGGCCGGGTACTGCTGTCGGTGCGCGAGCACCTGCACAACCGTGCGGGGGCGGCCGAGGGCCGCAGGGTGTTCGTGGGCCGGCGGGGCCGTGCCTGGGTCACCGACGACACACGGCCGCCCCTGCTGCCGCCGGAGCGCAAGCGGCTGATCACCGCGCTCGACGACGAGATCGGCCGCCGGCTCCCCGCCGTGGACCGGCTGCTGGTCGATCCTGCCATGCTCGATGTGGCGCTCCCGCTCAGCGGCAAGGCGACCGCGTCCGGCCTCGGCGTGCTGCCGCGCGGCTCCCTCTCCCCCGTCGACGGGGAACTGCTGCGCTTCTTCGTGTACTGGAAGCAGACCTGCCGGCGCACCGACTACGACCTGTCGGCGCTGCTGCTGGACGCCGACTACGAGACGGTCACCTGGCTGTCCTGGACGGCGCTGTCCGACGTCGAGGGCGAGCACTCCGGCGACATCACCGAAGCACCCGACGGCGCCTCGGAGTTCATCAACCTGCGCCTGGGCGCCGTGCGCGGCACGTTCATCGTCCCGCAGGTCCACATCTACTCCGGGGAGGGCTTCGAGGAGGCCGAGGAGTCCTTCTTCGGGTTCATGCTGCGCGAGGGAGAGCAGGCCGGCCGCCCCTTCGAGCCGCGCACGGTGCGGATGAAGTCGGAGCTGCGCGGACCCGGCCGGGTCGCGCTGCCGCTGGCCTTCCTGCGTGACGCCGACGGCCGCTGGCACGCGAAGTGGCTGCACCTGTACCTCGGGGGCCAGCCGGCGGCCAACCGGGTGGAGGGCAACCAGGTGTCGGTGGCGACGCTGCTGCGCGGCGTCGTCGAGCGCGAGTACCTCACGGTCGGCCACCTCGCCGGGCTGCTCGCCGGGCGCGGCACGACCGTGACCGAGTGGGACGGCGGCGAGGCGGTCCCGGACGGCCCGGTCACCTATGTGGGCCTGCAGCGGCCGGAGGGGCTGCACCCGGAGTCCCGGATCATCACCCCGGAAAATCTGCGCGACCTGATCCCGGAGTGACTGCTAACGTGAGCGGCGGCGAGGCCATGAAGGGGCTTCCTTCTCACTCCCCGCAAGGGGTTCGACGCGCTAGTCCCTTCGCTCTCCTCGCCGTCGGCGTCGGCCCCGTGGCACCTTCCGGTGCCACGGGGCCGTTTCGTGCGTGCCGGGCGGTCGCGGCTCAGGCCAGCTCGACCAGCAGGTCGCCGCCCTCCACCTGCTGGATCCGGTTGATGGCGAGGCGCGAGACCCGGCCCGCCTTCGGCGCGGTGATGGTGGCCTCCATCTTCATCGCCTCGATGGTCGCGACGGTGGCACCGGCGGCGACCTCGTCGCCCTCGGCCACCGCCAGCGTCACCACCCCGGCGAACGGCGCCGCGACATGGCCGGGGTTGGCGCGGTCGGCCTTCTCGGTCACCGGCACGTCCGAGGCGGCGGCACGGTCGCGGACCTGGATCGGGCGCAGCTGGCCGTTGAGCGAGGACATCACGGTGCGCATGCCGCGCTCGTCGGCCTCGCCGACCGCCTGCAGCTCGATCAGCAGCCGGACGCCTGGCTCCAGGTCGACGGCGTACTCCTTGGCGGGACGCAGTCCGTAGAAGAACGCCTTGCTGTCCAGGACGCTGGTGTCGCCGAAGGTCTGCCGGTGCGTCTCGAACTCCCGGGTGGGGCCGGGGAACAGCAGCCGGTTGAGCGTGGCGCGGCGGTCCTTGGCCAGGCCCTCGCGGTCCTCGGCGGACAGCTCGGGCGCGGGCTTCGGCGCGGCCCGGCCCTTGAGGGCCTTGGTCCGGAACGGCTCGGGCCAGCCGCCGGGCGGAGTGCCCAGCTCGCCGCGCAGGAAGCCGATCACCGAGTCCGGGATGTCGAACCTGTCGGGGGTCTCCTCGAAGGCCTTCGGGGATACGCCGGCGCCGACCAGGTGCAGGGCGAGGTCGCCGACGACCTTGGAGGACGGGGTGACCTTGACCAGGCGGCCGAGGATGCGGTCGGCGGCGGCGTACATGGCCTCGATGTCCTCGAAGCGGTCGCCGAGGCCGAGGGCGACGGCCTGGGTGCGCAGGTTGGACAGCTGGCCGCCGGGGATCTCGTGGTGGTAGACGCGGCCGGTCGGGGAGGCGAGGCCCGCCTCGAACGGGGCGTAGACCTTCCGGACGCCCTCCCAGTACGGCTCCAGGTCGCCGACGGCCCCCAGGTCGAGGCCGGTGGGCCGGTCGGAGTGGTCGGTGGCGGCGACGAGCGCCGACAGCGACGGCTGCGAGGTCGTGCCGGCCATCGACGCGACCGCGCCGTCCACCGCGTCGACACCCGCCTGGATCGCGGCGAGGTAGGTGGCGAGCTGGCCGCCGGCCGTGTCGTGCGTGTGCAGATGCACGGGCAGGTCGAACTCGCGGCGCAGCGCCGAGACGAGCTTGGCGGCGGCGGGGGCGCGCAGCAGGCCGGCCATGTCCTTGACGGCCAGCACATGGGCGCCGGCGTCGACGATCTGCTCGGCCAGGCGCAGGTAGTAGTCGAGGGTGTAGAGCCGCTCGGCGGGGTCGCCCAGGTCGCCGGTGTAGCAGAGGGCGACCTCGGCGATCGCGGTCCCGGTCTCGCGTACGGCGTCGATGGCGGGGCGCATCTGGCCGACGTCGTTGAGGGCGTCGAAGATGCGGAAGATGTCGATGCCGGTGGCGGCGGCCTCCTGCACGAAGGCGTCGGTCACCTCGGTCGGGTACGGCGTGTAGCCGACGGTGTTGCGGCCGCGCAGCAGCATCTGCAGGCAGATGTTGGGCACGGCCTCGCGCAGGGCGGCCAGCCGCTCCCACGGGTCCTCGGCGAGGAAGCGCAGCGCCACATCGTACGTCGCACCGCCCCAGCACTCCAGGGAGAGCAGCTGCGGCAGGGTGCGGGCGACGACCGGGGCGACGGCGAGGAGGTCCTTGGTGCGCACCCGGGTGGCGAGCAGGGACTGGTGGGCGTCGCGGAAGGTGGTGTCGGTGACGCCGATGGCCGGCGACTCGCGCAGATGGCGGGCGAAGCCCTCGGGGCCGAGCTCGACCAGCAGCTGGCGGGAGCCGGCGGGGGGCTCGCCGGCCGGGAGCGGGGGCAGCTTGGTGACGGGGTCGAGCAGGTCGGGCCGTTCGCCGTGCGGCTTGTTGACGGTCACGTCGGCGAGGTACGTGAGCAGCTTGGTGCCGCGGTCCGCCGACGAGCGGGCGGTGAGCAGGTGCGGACGCTGCTCGATGAAGGAGGTGGTGACGCGCCCGGCCTGGAAGTCGGGATCGTCCAGCACCGCCTGCAGGAACGGAATGTTGGTGGCCACACCGCGGATACGGAACTCGGCGACGGCACGCCGGGCGCGGCCGACGGCCGCCTTGAAGTCGCGGCCCCGGCAGGTGAGTTTGACCAGCATCGAGTCGAAGTGCGCGCTGATCTCCGTACCGGCGTGGGTGGTGCCGCCGTCCAGGCGGATGCCGGAGCCGCCCGGGGAGCGGTAGGCGCTGATCCGGCCGGTGTCCGGGCGGAAGCCGTTGGCGGGGTCCTCGGTGGTGATGCGGCACTGGAGGGCGGCGCCGCGCAGGGTGATGGTGTCCTGGGCGAGGCCGAGGTCGGCGAGGGTCTCGCCGGAGGCGATGCGCAGCTGGGCCTGGACCAGGTCGACGTCCGTGACCTCCTCGGTCACGGTGTGCTCGACCTGGATGCGCGGGTTCATCTCGATGAAGACGTGGTTGCCGGCGGGGTCGAGGAGGAACTCGACGGTGCCCGCGTTGCGGTAGCCGATCTCGCGCGCGAAGCGCACCGCGTCGTCGCAGATCCGCGCCCGCACCTCGGGGTCGAGATTGGGGGCGGGGGCCAGTTCGATGACCTTCTGGTGGCGGCGCTGGAGGGAGCAGTCGCGCTCGTAGAGGTGGATCACGTTGCCCTCGCCGTCGGCGAGGATCTGCACCTCGATGTGGCGGGGGTCGACGACGGCCTTCTCCAGGAAGACGGTCGGGTCGCCGAACGCGGAGGCGGCCTCCCGGGAGGCGGCCTCGATGGACTCGCGCAGCTGGGCGGGGTCCTCCACGCGGCGCATGCCGCGACCGCCGCCGCCCGCGACGGCCTTGACGAACACGGGGAAGCCGATCTCCTCGGCGGCGCGCACCAGTTCGTCCACGTCGGTGGAGGGCTGGGAGGAGCCGAGCACGGGCACGCCGGCCGCCCGGGCGGCGGCGACCGCGCGGGCCTTGTTGCCGGTCAGCTCCAGGGTGGCCGCGTCCGGACCGACGAAGGTGATGCCGGCCTCCTCGCAGGCGCGGGCCAGCTCCGGGTTCTCGGACAGGAAGCCGTAACCGGGGTAGACGGCGTCGGCGCCGGCCCGGCGGGCGGCGCCCACGATCTCCTCGACGGAGAGATAGGCCCGCACCGGATGCCCCGGCTCGCCGATCTCGTACGCCTCGTCGGCCTTCAGCCGGTGCAGCGAGTTGCGGTCCTCGTGCGGGAACACGGCGACGGTGCGCGCGCCGAGTTCGTAGCCCGCCCGGAACGCGCGGATCGCGATCTCTCCACGGTTGGCGACCAGCACCTTGCGGAACATCCTGGATTCCCTTCAGCTGCCTGCCGGCGACGAACACGATCGTGTCAGCCACGCCTGCCGTACCTCGCGGCACACCCTAGGGGGTACCCGCACGTCGGGACGTGCGAAAACCATCACATCGCCGGGGTGGGCGACGCCACACTCCCGCGCTGTGGCCTCAGCATTCCAGGGATGTCATCGCCGCGTCGTGCGGCTGTCCGCCGGCCACCGGAGCGGACGCGGCACGGGGCAGCACGGGCGCGGGGACCACCGGAGGCCCGGCAGCCGCGGTGGCACCGTCCCGCGCCTCCGCGGAATCGGGACCGCGGCGCCGGGTCCCCGCGGGTCCAGGGCCGTGGCGCCGGGTCTCCGCGGGCACGGGACTGCTGGGGCAGGGCTCCGCGGGCGCAGGGTCGCGGTACTGGGTCCCCGCAGGTGCCGGGGCGCCGTTCGGCATCTCCGTGAGCACAGGGTCGCGATGCCGGGGCCCTGCGGGTCCAGGGGCGGGGCGCCGGGTCGCCGCGGGCACGGGACTGCCGGGGCAGGGTTCCGCGGGTCCAGGGTCGCGATGCCGGATTCCCGCGGGCGCGGAGGGGCCGTTCCGCATCTCTGCCGGCACAGCATCGCGACGCCGGGGCCCTGTCGGTCCAGGGTCGTGGTGCCGGGCCGGTGCGGGCGCGGGGATGCCGGGGCGAGGGGCTGCGGGTGCAGGGGTGTGGTGGCGCCTTGGCAGCAGGGATCGTACGTACGCACGCAGGCCTGGGCGGCGGCCGTGCAGGAGGGCGAGGGCGATCGCCGTACCCACCGCGACCAGGTGCTCGCGCCCGGCCAGGTTGGGCACGGCGACGGACTCCCAGAGCATCGAGCCGCCGGTCAGGGTGAACACCACGGGGGCGCGTCGGATCACCGAGAGATAGGTGAACAGACCGACCACGGCCGCGGAGGGGCCGGTGTCGAGCACCCGCCCGTACGCGTGCGGCAGGCCGAAACCCCACCAGCCGGGGCCCAGCGCGATCATCACGCGGGCGATGAGCGTGCCCGCCAGGGTGGTGACGTAGGCGATCGCCAGGGTCCGGACCCGGCCCAGGATCAGTTCGGCGAGGGCGAAGGAGAGGAACAGCGAGGTGATGCCCGCCCACACGGGCAGGTCGAGCGCGGGGACGTACAGCGACACGGGGGTGCGCAGCAGCGCCAGCCACAGCGGGAGGTCACCGGTGACGCCCCCGAGCCGCTGGACCCACAGCCGGCCGAGCGGGTGCTGGGCGATGTCGTGGAAGAAGATCACGCCGCACGCGGCGACGAAGCCCAGCAGGAGGGCGGACAGTCCGCGCCGGGTGAGGCGGTGCACCGGCTCGACGACGATGGCGTGCCACTCGGCCCGCAGCGTCCGCCCGGTGAACCGGACGAGCCGTAAGAGCAGTGAGCGCCACCGGTCTGCGTGCCCTTCAGCGGTCATGAGGCGCGGCAGCCCGTCGCCTCCGGCTCCCCCGTCATGTCCCTCGCCCCCTTCACCCCGCTTCCGGCGGTCAGACCGTGCGGGGCGTTTTACCGACGTTCGACCTGATCGGTGACAGTCCAGCGAGCCGGAAGACGGGCGTCAAGATCCGTTCGGGGTACACGCGGGTGTGGGAAGACCCACAGGCTCGCGCGGCCGTGAATCCGGCGCCGCGAGGCAACCTCCCCTCGCGCGGACCCGTCCTCGGAACAAGGCTCCTGCACGGCGTGCTCGGTTGACTTCGAGGGCGCTCCAACTCGTAGCGTCACGGACGTACGGCAGGCGGGTGACCGGCGCCCGGCTTTCCCCACGGGATGCCGGATGCCGCGATCCGTCGCTAGATGGAACCGGGGCGGTCCATGGCCCCGTGCCGTGAGCAACGACGATCGAGTGTGCAGGAAGGGCTGGGACATCGCATGCAGAAGCGCAGTCTGCGGGACCTCCAGGTATCGGCCATCGGCCTCGGATGCATGGGGATGTCCGCCTTCTACGGCTCCGCCGACCAGGAGGAGGGCATCGCGACCATCCGGCGGGCCCTGGAACTGGGCGTCACCTTCCTCGACACCGCCCAGGTGTACGGCCCGCTGACCAACGAGTCGCTGGTCGGCGAGGCGATACGGGGACATCGCGACGAGTACGTGATCGCGACCAAGTTCAACTACCGCATGGACGACGCCGTACCCGGCGACATGAGCACGGTCGGCCGGCAGGACGGCTCGGCCGAGCATGTGCGCAGCTCGGTGCACGGCTCGCTGGAGCGGCTGGGCACCGACCACATCGACCTGTACTACCAGCACCGGGTCGACCCGAACGTGCCCATCGAGGAGACGGTCGGCGCGCTGGGCGAGCTGGTGGCCGAGGGCAAGGTGCGGTACATCGGGCTGAGCGAGGCGAGCGCGGAGACCATCCGGCGGGCGCACGCCGTGCACCCGGTCACCGCGGTGCAGAGCGAGTACTCGCTGTGGACGCGGGACGTGGAGACCGAGGTGCTGCCCGCGTGCCGGGAGCTGGGCATCGGCTTCGTGCCGTACTCCCCGCTAGGCCGCGGCTTCCTCGCGGGCCGCTTCACCTCCCCGGACGAGCTGGACGAGAACGACTTCCGCCGCGCCAACCCGCGGTTCACGGACGCCAACCTGGAGGCGAACCTGCGGCTGGCGGCGAAGGTGAAGGAGATCGCCGCCGAGAAGGACGTGACCCCGGCCCAGCTGGCCATCGCCTGGGTCCTGGCGCAGGGCGAGGACCTGGTGCCGATCCCGGGCACCAAGCGCCGCAGCTACCTGGAGCAGAACGCCGCCGCGGTCGCCGTCGAGCTGACCGAGGAGGACCTGGCCCGCATCGACGCGGAGTTGCCCGCGGCGGCGGGCGAGCGGTACGACGAGGCGGGGATGCGTACCGTGAACCGCTGAGCGCCGCCGGGTCCGGCCGCACCGGCGTTCAGCCGACGGTTCGGTGCCGGCGCGCGGGTAGCGGTGACCGAACGCACCGGGACCGGGATGCGGGCGCGGCCGCGCGGCGTGACGCGGGTCACGTGTGCCGGCGCCCTCCGCGGAGGCCTGTGAGGAAGCACACGCGAGGCCCAACTGGTCGGCGGATACGGGGGTTTGGGGCTCGCTGCGCCGTCGGGGCGGGTGCCGTGGGGACCACTGTCACCTCCCGTCTGCCACGATGGTCGGCGCCCTGACCGGGGATGGCCCGGCCGCGCAGTGCAGCCGGCCCGACGGGTTCCGCCGGTCCCTCTCCCCTGTCTGGTTGTCGAGTACCCCGCTGTGTCCTCTGCTCCTGCCCTGCCCACGTCCGCGCCCGGCTCCGCTCCCGCCTCGCGCTCGCCCTGGCGTTCCCTGCGTCATCGCGGCATGCGCTGGTGGTCGGCCGCGAACTTCGTCTCCAACGCCGGCACCTGGATGCAGCTCACCGTGCAGAACCTGCTCGTGCTGCAGATCACCGGTTCCGCCGCGGCGACCGGCCTGTCGATCTCCGTACAGGCGGCCCCGGCGCTTTTCGTGAGCCTGCTGGGCGGCGCGGCCGTGGACCGCTGGCCCCGGAAGCTGACCGTCGCGGTGAGCCAGGCCCTGCTCGGCTCGGTCGCGTTCACCACGGCGCTGCTGGTGGCCCTGGACCGGATCGACATGCCGGCGCTGCTGGTGCTGGCCGCCGTGACCGGCGTCATCGCCACCGTCGACGGACCGGCCTGCGCGCTGCTCGGCAACGATCTCGTGCCGAGGGAGGACGTGCCGTCGGCGATCGGGGTGGGTGCCCTCGTGCACAGCGCGGGGCGGCTGGCCGGCACCGCGCTCGCCGGGGTGACCGTCGGTTTCCTCGGCACGGGCGCCGCGTACGCCGCCAACGGGCTGTCGTTCCTGTTCGTGGCCTCGGTCGTGCCCTTCCTGCGCCCGGTGCACGGGGCCGTGGCCGAGCCGGCGGGCGAGGCACGGGCCGTTCCGGCGCCCGCGGAGATGAGCGTGCGCGAGGGGCTGAGGTTCTTCGTACGCCGGCCCCGGCTGCTGGCGCTCGCCGGGATCACCGGGATCAGCTCGGTCTTCGGCCGCAACTACGGCCTCACGCTCGCCGTCCTCGTCACCGGGCCGCTCGCGGGCGGTGCCGGCTCCTTCGGCACCGTCTCCACGGTGCTGGCGGTCGGCGGCATCATCGGTGCGGTTCTCGGCGCCCGGCTGCGCAAGCCCTCCGTGCGGACGGTGGGCCTGCTGGCGGCCGTCGGCGCCCTCCTCCAGGTCGTCGCCGGTCTGTCGCCGTCGCTGGCCGTGCTGATGGTGCTGGTGCTGCCCATGGCCGTGGTGGAGTCCGTCTCCGACACGGCCGGTACGGCGGTCCTGCAGACCGACCCTCCCGCCCATCTGCGCGGCCGGGTGCTCGGGGTGTGGAGCAGCGTCGGCACGGTGTGGAGCCTCGGCGGGCCGCCCCTGCTGGGCCTGCTCATGGAGTGGGCCGGTGCGCGCGGCGCCCTGGTCGCCGGTGGTCTGCTGATCGCCGGGTCGATCGGCGCGGGCCTGCTGGTCCGGCGACGCGACGGGCTGATGCCGGTGACCGTGACCGCGAAGGACGGCGACGTGACCGGCCGCGAGGCTCTCGGCACGGCCGCCTGACGCCCGCCCGGGGTCCGGGGGGCTCACTCCTGCGGGTGCTGCTCCCGGCCCGGCAGGTGGTACACGTGGAAGGCCTGTCCGATGACCGGCTGGGCCACGTTCCGCACCCGGACGCCGCCGCTGGTCATGCCGTGTTCGGTACCGGCGTGTGCGTGGCCGTGCACGGCGAGGTCGGCGCCGCCGGTGTCGATGGCCTCCGCGAGCAGATAGCTGCCGAGGAACGGGTAGATCTCCGGCGGCTCGCCGGCGAGGGTGTCCGGCACGGGCGCGAAGTGGGTCAGGGCGATGCGCACGTCGCAGTCGGCCAGCTCCTTCAGTGCGGTGTGCAGACCGTCGGCGCACCGGCGGCTGTAGCGGACGAACTCCTTCATGAGCGGTTCGCCGAACTCCCCGGCACAGCGTCCGACGAAGCCACCGCCGAAGCCCTTCGTCCCGGCGACCCCGATCCGGGTCCCGCCCGCGCCGCTGACGACGGTGGCCTGCCCCTCCAGGACGTGGGCGCCGGCGTCCCGCAGGATCGTGGTGACCTCCTCGGGCCGTTCGTCGTGGTGGTCGTGGTTGCCCAGGACCGCGACGACCGGCACCCCGAGGTCCTTGATCTCCCGTGCGACGACCGCTGCCTCCTCCGGGGTGCCGTGCCGGGTGAGGTCACCGGCGAGCAGCAGGACGTCGGCGCAACCGGGCAGCGTCTCGAAGGAGGGCCGCAGCGTGCCCTGGCTCTCGGGACCCATGTGGATGTCCCCGACGGCCGCGACGCGGATCATGTCAGGTCCTCCCCGTGGTCGGGCGAGGAGGTCCCGGCGACGAGGATGTCGCAGTGGACGGGATGCCCCGCCAGTTCCTCGCGGGCCGTGTGGCAGATCTCGTCCCGGCACTGGGCGGACGGCACGGTGCCGGTGAGCAGGATGGCATCGCCGCGCATCTCCAGTCGTACGCCGAGTTCCCCGAGCGGTCCCGCGGCCAGGTGCTCGGCGAGGTGGGCGACGCGGTAGTCCAGGTTGCCGGCCTCCGGCGGGGGCGGCGGGCTGGTGTCGGTCATGGCTGCCCCTCCTGGGGGTCGATCACGTGCAGCCGTTCGAGGAGGAAGAGGAAGGCGGCCGGCATGGGCTGGTCGCCGCAGGTCGTCCGGACCTCCTTCCAGTCGACCTTCTCGCGGACGGCCCGGGCGACCGGCAGTACGGCCCCGAAGTCGCAGTAGTGCTCGGAGAAGGCGCTGAGCAGGCTGCGGATCAGATCGGTCGGGGACAACACGGGCATCAGCACCGAGTCGACCGGCAGGACATGGGCGCGCTCCAGCAGGTCCCTGGTGACGGGCTGGTGCGCGAGGGCGAAGATGATGTCGACGTTCTGCCCCTGGCAGGTGGTCTTCAGCAGCCAGTCCTCGGGCGGGGTCCGCACGGCGAGGCCGGCCTCGCGCAGGGTGGCGGCGACCGTCTCGGCGTCGTCGGGCAGCACGCAGAAGTCGGCGTCGTGCTGGAGGTAGCGGCTGCCGCCGTGGGCGTAGACGGCGACGCTCCCGGCGAGCGCGAAGGGGTGGCCGGCGCGCTTGAACAGGGCGCCGATCTCCTTGGCGGCCTCCAGGATCGCCTGGCTGCGGTCGTGCGGCAGGTCCGGCTGTCCCGGTGCGGGGGCGGCAGACCGTTCCGGTCCCTCCTGCGCGAGACGCAGTTCGGTGACCTCCGGTCGCCGGAGGGGCGCGGTGTCCTCCCCGTTGTGTGTCATGACCTCTCCTTCACGGCACCCGGCGCCCCCGGGGCGGCCGGTTCGGCCCCGGGGCTGGTACGGGTACCCGGCGCGACCGCACCGACACGGCGCACCGCCCGGCCGTACGGATCCTTCCCGTGTGACGTGCGCCGGGTCCGGGACGGGAGGACGCTGTAGGAATGAGACCCCGGCTCAGGGCGGCTTCGGGGCAGCCGTGGCAGTCGGCGCATCCGCTGCTGTTGCTCCCGGTGGCGCTCATCGTGGTGATCACGGTGGTGGACGTGCAGACCCCCTACAACGTGCACCTGGGCCCCGCCCTGGTGATCGCGCCGGCGCTGACGCCGTCCATCGCCGGTCCGCGGACCACCGCGGCCATCGGGGCGCTCGCACTGGCCGCCCAGCTGGTCATCGGGGTCACCCACGGCGGCATCGGCACCACGAACCACATCGTGCAGATCATCACCCTCGCCGTGCTCTCGGTGCTGGTGGTGCTCTACAGCGCGCTGCGCGAGCGCCGGCAGGCCCAGCTGGCCCAGGTCCGCACGGTCGCCGAGGCCGCGCAGCACGTGCTGATGTGGCCGCTGCCCGAGCAGATCGGGCCGCTGCGGATCGCCTCGCTGTATCTGGCCGCCGAGGACGAGGCACAGATCGGTGGCGACCTGTACGCGGTGACCCGGTACGACGGCGGGGTGCGCGTCCTGATCGGCGATGTCCGCGGCAAGGGTCTGGCCGCCATCGGCGAGGCCGCCCTGCTGCTCGGGGCGTTCCGGGAGAGCGCGCACCGGCACATTCCGCTGGCGGAGCTGGCGGCCGTCCTGGAGCAGAGCATCGCCCGGCACGCCGCGGACCTGGAGCCGCCGGAGGAGGCGGGCGAACGGTTCGCCACCGCGCTGCTGGTGGAGATCCCGGACCGGGATCCGGTCACCCGGATGACCAGTTGCGGCCATCCGCCGCCGCTGCTGCTGAGCCCCGGCCACGCCGTCACCGTCCCGAGCCTGCATCCGTCACCGCCGCTCGGGGTGCACGGTGGCGCGGAGCACACGCTGGACGTGTTCTCCTTCGAGCCGGGTGACACCCTGCTCCTCTACACCGACGGGGTGATGGAGGCCAGGGACGCGCGGGGCCGGTTCTATCCGCTCACCGAGCGGGCCGTGCGCTGGACCGACGAAAGCCCCGAGGCGCTGATGCACCATGTGCGGCGCGACCTGCTCACCCATGCCGGGGGCCGGCTGGACGACGACGCCGCGCTCATCGCGCTGCACCGCACGGCCGTGGACCGGCGCCGCCACCACGGCCGGGTCTCCGGCACGGACGCCTTCCGGCACGGCTGAGCACGGCCGGCACGCGGGGTCAGGCCCGCACCCCGGCGGTCACGGCAGGCGTGAGTCCCGCCCCGAGTGGGGCGGGGCGGGACCGCACGCCCCCGGTCAGCGGACCGGCTTGAGGCCGGTGATCTTCAGGGTCTTCACATCGGACTGCACGTCGATGGTGGTGACCTCGGCGTGCGGCCCGTCGCTCCAGGTGAGCGTGACCCGGCTGGTGGCGTGGCCCGCACCGGAACCGGCGGAGGTCACCTTCCACTTCACCGGCACGTTCTGGGCGAAGAGGATGCCGTCGGCGTGCTCCTTCTTCTCGAAGGCCGCCACGTTCTTCTGCGCGGCGGCGGAGAGGTAGAAGGCCCGCAGCGCCTTGTCGGCGTCGCCCGCGGACTTGTCGTCGGTGGACCAGACGGCATCGATGTAGGCGCCGTAGAAGTCGGCCACGTGCTGGGTGACGTTGCGCGGGTCGCCCTGGGAGGACACGGCGGCGGCGCGGGTGGTGTGGCTCGTGCCGGTGCCCGCGAGGGCGGGCGCCACGGCGGCCAGGGTGAGGCCGCCGGCGAGGGCCACTGCGGTGAGGAGGGTCTTGCGGCTGCGAACGGACATGTGTCTCATTCCCCCGGTTTCGTACGTCCGGGCTGATCCCGGCCGTCGACGGACCTTAAGACCTCATTTCCCTCGCACCGGTTCCGCTTCTCCCGGCTTTTTTCCCACTCCCGTCAGGAAACATGAGACAGCCGGAAGGTTGTGCCGGATTCCGGTCGGGTTTCCGTGCCCTTTCGGTCACTCCGCATCGGGGCGGGCGAGAGGCGGGGCCGGGGTCCGGGAGGTGGGTGCGGACCCCGGCCCCTGGTCTGCGGGGCCTGCCGGTCGCCCTGGCAGGGCTTGCCCGACGGCTTGTCAGGGCTTGCCCGACGGCCTGTCAGGGCTTGCGGGCGACCGCGCCGTACATCGCGATGTCCTCGTCGCGGATGTCCTTTTCGCCGGTGCCGTCGGGGTGCCACTTGTGCACCTGGACGATGCCGGGTTCGGCCAGATCCAGTCCCTCGAAGAACTCATGGGCCTCGTCGAGGGTGCGCAGCCGCATCGGCATGTTGCGGGCCGCGTACTCGCGGGCGACCCGGCCCACCTCCTCGGGGGCGAACTCGGCGGTGCCGATGGACATCGCGAGGTGGCTGCCGGACGGCAGCGGCTCCAGCAGCCGGCGCACGACACCGACCGCGTCGTCCTCGTCGAGCATGAAGTGGACGATGGCGATGACCGTCAGCGCGACCGGCTTGCTCAGGTCCAGCGTCTCGCGCAGCTCCGGGGCGTCCAGGATGGCCGCCGGGTCGCGGAAGTCGGCCTCGATGTACGACGTCCGGCCCTCCGGCGCGCTGGCGAGCAGGCCCTGGGAGAGGGTGAGGACGATCGGGTCGTTGTCGACGTAGACGACCCGGGACTCGGGGGCCACGGCCTGGGCGATCTCGTGCAGGTTGGGGGAGGTGGGGATGCCGGTGCCTATGTCCAGGAACTGGCGCATGCCCGCCTCCTCGGCCAGCCAGCGCACGGCGCGGTTCATCCAGTCGCGGTTGGCGCGCATGTGGACCGGGAGCGCGGGCCACTCCCGGGCCATGGCGTCACCCGCCTCCTTGTCGGCGGGGTAGTAGTCCTTGCCGCCGAGGATGTAGTCGTAGATGCGGGCGGAGTGGGCGTTCTCGGTGTCGATCCGGTCGGCCGGCCATCCGTTGTCGGGCAACGCCTTGTCTCCCATTCGGGTCGAGGGGTGGGGGCTCGCGTACGCACAGGCGGGTGTGTCACAGCTCCTTGCGGATCGCGCCGAGCAGGGCCTCCGTCTTCCTGGCCGGCGCGGCCTGGGCGCCGAGCCGGTCCAGCGCCTCCCGGTACACCACCACGTCGTCGGCCTTGTCGAGGTAGACGGCCCCGACCAGACCGCTGAGGTAGACGATGTCGGGCAGTTCGCGGGCCCGGAAGCGGAAGAGGTGGTAGGCGCCCGCTCGAAGCGCCGGGTGCGGGCCGTTGGCGAACGGCATGAGCTGCAGGGTGACGTGGGGCAGACGGTTGACCTCGACGAGGTGGTCGATCTGCGCCCGCATCACCTGCGGTCCGCCGACCGGCCAGCGCAGCACGGTCTCGTCCATCAGCACCCACACCCGCGGCGGCGCCTCGCGGGCCAGCAGCTCCTGGCGGCGCATGCGCAGGGCGACCCGGCGTTCGGTGGCCTCGGCGGAGGCGTGCGGATGGTCCGCGGCGAGCAGGGCGCGGGCGTAGTCCTCGGTCTGCAGCAGGCCGTGCACGAACTGGTTCTCGTACGCGCGGATCTGCAACGCGGCCTGCTCCAGGCTGAGATAGGCGGCGAACCAGTCGGGCATCACATCGCGGTAGGTGTGCCACCAGCCGCGCTTGTTGGCCTCGCGCACGGACTGCAGGAAGGTGTCGATCTCGTCCTGGTCGGTGACGCCGTAGACCTGGAGCAGCTTCTCGACGTCCGCGAGCCGCAGCCGGGCCACCTTGGCGGACTCCATACGGCGGATCGTGGAGTGGCTGACCCCGATGGCGGCGCCCGCCTGTGCGTAGCCGAGACCGGCCCGGGTGCGCAGTTCCTCCAGTTGCCGGCCCAGGATCATGCGCAGGACGGAGGGGGCGCCGCCCCAGTCGGTCTCCTCGGTCACGCCCCGCACCCCCTCACCAGGTCACACGGACACCGTTGCACATGATCGCTTTCCCAGCTCATTCGATCACGTTCTGACCGAAGCAGCATGCACGTGGCTACTTGCAAATTTCAACTTGCCGGTTGCGGAGTGTTGTTGGCGGGTGCCACAGTGGACTCACTGCTCCGGCTGACCAAGGAGCGGGCGGCGCGGCCGGGTTGGGGGAGATCGGGCCGCACCACGGCCTCGCGGGAGGCGGTGTGCCGTCTGCTGCGCGAGCGGCCGGCCACAGCGGCGACCCCCCACGCGAAGCCGGACGAAAGGCGCACGGCGATGGCTCCGCCCTCCCTCCCCCCACCGCTCCACCGACCGCCCGGGGACCGGAGACCACCCCTGGCGTCAAGTCCGCTGCGCCTGCCCTCGGTACGCCCTCGGCACCGGCCCACGGGCGACCCGGCCCGCACCCCGTCCTTGGACTCCCTGAAGCCCCCGCACCGGGACCCCTCCGACGCGGAGCAGACCCCCCGGGCCCGGAACACCACCGACCCGACACTCCGGCTCCCGGCCCCGGCCGACGGACCGCGCCACACTCCTGCCCCCGCCACCCGGCCACAGCAGGCTCCGGACTCCCCCGACAGGTCACACACCGTCAGGGACACGGCCGCCCCGGCCCACCAGGCTCCACGAACCCCCGACAGGGCACACCCCGTTCCGGGCGGCACCGGCGCGACCCACCGGACGCCGGCCCCGGCCGACCAGCCGGTTCCCACTCCGGACACGCCCGACCGGGCCCCCCGCATTCCGGACGGCACCGACCGGCCGCACCGCCCACCGGACTCCCCCAACGGGTCACTTGTCGTCGCGGACACACCCGCCCCCGTCCACCAGGCTCCACGAACCCCCGGCAGGGCACACCCCGTTGCGGGCGGCACCGGCGCGACACACCGGGCGTCGGACAGCGCCGGGTCGCCGGATGCCGTTCCGGACACCGGCGGCCGGTGGCCGCGCCGGGGGCCGGACCGTGCGGAGGGGCGGGACCGGCGGGCAGACGCGGCGGCCGGCGCCCCGGGGCGGGACCCGGACACCGGCGACCACCCGCTCCCCGCGGCGGACGCCGTGGAGCTTCCGCACCGGCCGCCGGTTCCGGCCGGTGTCCACAGACCGCCCGGAGGCGAGCGCCTCGGTCGACTCCCTGGGCCCGTCGGCCCCGACCGGCTCGCCTCCAGGGCCCCGCTGTCCCGCTGCGCCGCCGCCTTCGACCTCCCGGCCCGGCCGGCGGCCGTCGGCACGGCCCGCCGTGTCGTGCGGCATCTGCTGACCGCCTGGGACCTGCCGGAAGAACTCCGGGACGACGCGGTCCTGGTGACCTCGGAGCTGGTGACGAACGCCCTGGTGCACACGGCCGGCCGGCGGATCTCCTGCCGGCTGCACGGCACGGCGGACCGGATACGGATCGAGGTCGAGGACCGGGAGGGCGGCCCCGCGCTACCGGTGGCGCGCCGCCCCGGACCCGACGACCAGCACGGGCGCGGCCTGTTCCTGGTCGAGGCGCTGAGCCTCGACTGGGGCGTGACGCCGCTGCCCGGCCGGCCCGCCCGAGTCGTCTGGGCGGAGTTGCCGTCCCGGCACGGCTGAAGCCACGCCCGCCGGTCCGGCCCCGCCACCCTCCCCGGACCGTCCCCCCACTCGTCCGAAGGATTCCCATGCGCCCCACCGCACCCGTCCCCGCCCCGTCCGCCGACCCCTCCTGGACCCGCACCCACAAGCCCGGCTCCCAGGAACACGCCGGCTGAACCGGAACGCCCCACGTGTCAGGGCGCTCCACCCGGCCCCGCCCGTCTCGACACGGCAGGGCTGCGGACACGGGACGCCCCGCCCGGCCCCGCCCGCCACCGCGGCCGCCGCCCACGGGCCGAAACACCCCCGCCCCTGCCCCGCCCACCGCCGAAGCCCGGTACATTCACCGCCGGTGCGGGGCGTCCGCATCCGTCGGGGCTCGGGGTCGTGCGGGTCCGGGTCCGCCACGCGGAGCGTTCCGTCGGGGGTGTGCATGGTCTGGTCGGTGATCCGCCGGAGGCGGGCCTCATCCGGGCTGCCCGCGCCCGGACGGTGCGAGCCCGGATGCGGCCGGCACGCCCTGGCCACCGAACGGCTGCTGCTGTTCACGCCCCGGACCCGGCTCGACGTGGCGGCGGCGCTCGCCGCCAGCGCCGACGCCGAGGCACAGCGCTGGCTCGGCACCCAGGCGGACCAGGTCCTCCCGGATCCCGGCACCCGCAGGGCCCTGCTCGCCTGGCGGCCCGCGGGCGACGACGGCCGCCGGGTACCCCGGCGGCTGGCGCAGCCGTACGTGCCCGGCCCGGACGATCCGCTGCTCCTGGTCTGTGTGCGCAGATCCGACCTCGCCTACGCCGGCGCTCTCGAACTGGAGCACCGCACGGGCGAGATGGGCGGCTGGCTGGCGCCGGCCTGCCGCGGCCAGGGCCTGGGCGCGGAGCTGTTCCGCGCGGGCGCGGCACTCGCCCACACCCACGCCGGACTGGCCACGGTCCGGGCGGGCGCGGAGCCCGGGAACACCGCGAGCCGACGAGCCCTGGCCCGCGCCGGCTTCGTGGCGGACGAGGGACCGCGCCGGCACACCCTGCCCGACGGCCGTGTGGTCGACGCCGTCTGGCACCGCCACGACAGCACGGCGGCCTCCCGCTGCCGCTGACCACCCACTGACCACCCGCTCGCCCGCCCGTCCGGCGTCGCGAGCCATCCACCCCCCACCTTTCTTGGAGAGCCGACGTGACAGACACCGGATTCAGCCCGGAGCGCATCGACACCGGCAAGCCGCACTCCGCCCGGATGTACGACTGGTACCTGGACGGCAAGGACCACTACCCCGTCGACGCCGAGGCCGCTCAGCGGGTGCTGGAGCTGTTCCCGGGGGTCAAGGACACGGCCTGGGCCAACCGCGAGTTCATGCACCGGGCCGTCCGCTTCGTGGCCCGCCAAGGCGTCGACCAGTTCCTGGACGTGGGCACCGGGATCCCCACCGAGCCGAACCTGCACCAGATCGTCCAGGCCGTCACCCCGAGCGCCCGCGTGGTCTACGCGGACAACGACCCGATCGTGCTGCGGCACGCCGAAGCCCTGCTCCACGGCACACCCGAGGGCCGTACCGCCTATGTGCACGCCGACGTCCGGGAACCGGAGCGGATCGTGGAGTACGCCCGCGAGCATCTGGACCTCACCCGGCCCGTGGGCCTGTCGCTGATCGCACTGCTGCCGTTCGTCACCGACGAGCAGGACCCGCACGGCGTCGTCCGTGCGCTGCTGGACCCCCTGCCGTCCGGCAGCCACCTGGTGTTGTCCCACGGCAGCGGCGAGTTCGACCCGGAGGTCCGGGAGCGAGTGGAGGCGGTCTACCGCGCCGGCGGCACCCCGGTCCAGGCTCGCCCGCTCACCGAGGTGACCCGCTTCTTCGACGGCCTGGAGCTGTACGAGCCGGGGGTCGTGCCGGCCCCGCACTGGCATCCGGAGCCGGGGATGCGGGTCCTCGGGGAGCAGCCGGTGTACGTCGGGGTGGCCCGCAAACCCTGAGGTGAGCCCGGGCTCGCAGCGGCGCCCGCCGGGCGGCGGGCCGTCTTCGGCCGTCCAGGCCGAGGGCGGCCGCGGCCCGCACCGTCGTTCTCGGCCGGCGCCGCGGCACCCGTGCCGAGGGAGCCCGCCGGCCCTCACGCCTGCGGCATCAGCCCCGCCGCGACCGTGGCTCCCAGCTCCCAGCACGCCTGGGTGCCGGCCTTGCCGGGCTCGCCGGTGACGGTCACCGCGTCGGCCGCGCGGCGCCAGCCGAGGCCGGTGGTAACGGCTTCGATGGCGCGGACGGCACCGGTGACGTCGTTGCCGCCGTGGACGTAGTAACCGAACGGCCGGCCCCGGGTCTCGTCCAGGCAGGGGTAGTAGATCTGGTCGAAGAAATGCTTCAGCGCACCGGACATGTAGCCCAGGTTCGCCGGGGTGCCGAGCAGATAGCCGTCGGCCGCCAGGACGTCGGAGGCGGTCGCGGACAGGGCCGCCCGCCGGACGACGCGGACGCCCTCGATCTCCGGTGTGGTGGCCCCGGAGACGACGGCTTCGAACAGCGCCTGGCAGTGGGGCGACGGGGTGTGATGGACGATCAGCAAGGTAGGCACACCCCGCACCCTGCCGTGCGCCCGTGTCCCCTCGCAAACGGCGGGCTTGGCAGGCGGCGCGGCGGGGTAGAGGCTGTGCACGGGAAGGACGGGAGGGGCTGCCGTGACCGGTACGGACGCGCCTGTGGCCGGTGTGCTCCCGGAGCAGCTGCCGGGCGGCTACCGGTGCCGGCCGGCCGTCCTCGCCGACGCGGACGCGATCCACCGCCTGGTCGCCGCGTGCGAGCGCGCGCTGGACGGCAGCGCCGTGACGGGCGCCGACCGGATCACCGCCGAACTCACCCTGCCGGGTGTGCGGCCGGAGCGCGACACGCTGCTCGTGCACGACGGGGCGGGCGGGGCCGCCGGATTCGGCTGGGTGCGGGGGCCGCGGGCCAGGGTCCAGGTGCATCCCGCCCACCAAGGGCGGGGCCTCGGCGGTGCGCTGCTCGCCTGGACCGAGTCCCGGGCCCGGGAACAGGGCAGTGACCGGATCGCGCAGACCGTCTCCGACACCGATCGCGCCGCCGCCGCGCTCCTGCGGGCCGGCGGGTACTCCCGGCTGGTCATCGAGTGGCTGCTGGAGATCGCGCTGCCGGTCGAACCGGAGGTGCCCGATCCGCCGGCGGGCATCACCGTACGACCGTTCCGGCACGGCGACGAGCAGGCCGTGTACCGGCTCACCGAGGACGCGTTCGACGAGTGGCAGCCACGGCGGAAGAGCTACGCGGAGTGGGCCCGGCACACCGTCGAACGCGCCGCCTTCCTGCCGGCGGCCTCACCGGTGGCCCTCGCCGGCGACCAGCTGGTCGGGGCGGTGCTGTCCCTGGACGTGCCGGGCCATGACGAGGGATACGTCGAGCGGGTCGCGGTACGGCGCGACCACCGCGACCGGGGCATCGCCCGCACGCTCCTGCGGGAGGCGTTCCGCACCTTCCACCACCGGGGCAGGTCCGCCTGCGCCCTGTGGACGCACTCCGGCACCGGCGCGCTCTCGCTCTACGAGCGCCTCGGCATGACGGTCCGGCGCAGCTCCACGGTCTATTGCAAGGCGCTCGTCACCGGCGGGCCCGTCACCGACTGGCCCGTCACCGGCTGGCCCGTCACCGGCTGACCGGGGCCGACCGGCGCGGGAAACGGCGTCCGGCGTTGTCGGTGCACTCGGTTACAGTGACGCCCCTCAACAGGAGGGGAGAGGGACGTGCAGGTCAGGGTGGGGTCCGTGCGGGGCACAGTGGTCGTGGCGGTGGCGCTGGCGGCGGTGCTCGGGGGGTGCGCGGAATCGGCGGACGGTGCCAAGAAGAGCGCGTCCGGCAGATCGCCGAGCGCCCGGAGCGAGGGGGCCGACGGGACGGCGACAGCGAGCGGCGGTTCGATCGGCGCGGCCGGTTCGAGCTGCGAACTGCCCGTCCGATTCGACATCGCCAAGGACTGGAAGGCCAAGCCGGTCGACGCCGAGAAGGAGCTGTCGAAGTCCTCGAAGGGCTCCGGCGGCGACCTGAGCGGGGCGCTGGCCGACGCCTTCCTGCGCCAGGGGCCGGTCACCACGGCTTGCGAGATCGACGCCAAGCCGGCGGGCCACATCGGCTTCCTGCGCGTGTGGACCGGCAAGCCCGGGGACGCCGACGCGGGCAGCGTGCTGCGCCGGTTCGTGGCCGCGGAGGACCACGTCAGCAAGGAGAAGTACCACTCCGTCAAGACCGGCGGCGGTCTGGGCGGTGTAGAGGTGGAGTACCTCTACACCAGCAAGCTCCTGGAAGAGACCAAGAAGGAGACCGCCCTCGCCGTCAGCACGCCCGACGGCCCGGTCGTCCTGCACCTCGGCGGCATGGACAGCGAGGAGCACGACGCGATGCGGCCCGCGTACGAACTCGCCAAGCGGACACTCAAGCTGGGCTGAGCAACCCGCCGGGCGGCGGTGCCGCCGGCGGCGGTCAGTAGCGCAGGCGCCTGGCCCGGAGCAGCATGATCAGGCCCGACAGGGCGAGCAGGATGCCGAGGGCCGCGGGCCACACATGCGCCCCGGTCTCCGCGAGTGCGCCCTGCTTGCCCTGCGGTTGGGGCTGCGCGGAGGCGGGCGGGAGAGGTCCGGCGCCGGTGGCCTCTGCCGGCGGGGACTGGACGGGCGTGGCCTGGGTGGGCGTGGCCTGGGTGGGCGTGGACTGAGTGGGCGTGGTCGGTGCCGGCTCGGTGGCACTGCTCTGCTTGGCGGGGTGGTGGGCCTGTCGGGTGGGCTGGTCGGCTGTGGCGGGCTCGTCCGCCTTGGCAGGCTGGTCCCCCTTGGCGGGCCGACCGGGCTTGGCCGGCTCTTCCTGCCGGGTGGGCGTTTCCTGCCGGGTGGTGCGGTGCGGTGTGGTCGTCGCGTCGGTCCTCGGCTTCTCGGTGGGCTGGGCCGCCGAGGACGCCGGTGCGGAGGCGGCGGTGCCGCCGGGCTGCTCCGTCGTGCCGTCGCCCGGGGCGGCCGTAGCACCGGAGCCGGAGCTCGCCGTGGGGGCCGGCGTCGTACCGGAGCCGTCGCCGCCGTGGCCGCAGGTGCGGCCGGAGTTGATGCAGTCGACCATCTCGCGCATCAGGTCCTCGTCGAAGACGTTGATGAAGTCGCCGTGATCGGTGACGGGCTTGTGCAGTTGCTCGGGGAAGGAGTCGACGGCGAAGAGCGGCTCCGTACGGCCGCCGTCCTGCAGGCTCGGTGCCTTGACTCCGTAGACGATGCGCTGCACCAGCTGCGGAATGGCGCGGAAGCCGGCCGGACAGGAGCCGTCGGGAGCGGTGAAGGCCACATGGGTGCGGTGGTTGGCACTGTCGATGTTGCGGCCGTCCCAGCAGCTCTGGAACCGGAAGGTACGCACCACGTCGCTGCCCGGCGGACACAACGGGTACTTGTCCTTCAGCTGCCGGTCCTCGTAACCGGTGCAGCTCCAGGACGCGTTGGCGTTGCCCGGCCCGTTGACGAAGGCCTTTGCGTCGCCGGTGATGATGCGCAGGAAGCGCGGCATGGCGGTGACCTTGCCGCGCGGGCTGCCCACGAAGGTCAGCGTGACCTGCTTGGGCGTGACGATCTGCCCCGCGTTGCCCTCCGTGCCGCCGCCCGGTGACCCGGCGTCACGTTCCTGGGTGCCGTTCTGCAGGCGCAGCACCGGCCAGTAGTACGTGGACCTGTCGCCCTGGTCGACGCAGCTCGTCCCGGCCCGCGCCAGGTCGTCGTCGCTCGCGAAGGCGTTGTTGCCCTGGTTGCCGACGTAGTCGTGGAAGTGGTGGGCGCCGTTGGAGACCCCGGGGGCGACGATGACGTTGTCGGAGTTGCGCAGACCGTTCGCGTTGACGCCGCAGTCGGAGGAGAAGGTGCCGCGGGAGGCGTCGGCCTGCTGGGGCGGGGTCGGCATGCCGGGCTCTACGGAGGTGATGTCCGCGTAGTCGGAGACGACCGGTCCGTTGCCGCCCTGGCCGGCACCGGTCTGCTGGACGCCGCCGGTCGGGGTGGCGGTCGGCTGAGCGCTGTCACCCGCGCCGCCGCCGGCGGGGCGCAGGGTGCAGGCGGCCAGGGCCTCCAGGCCCTGCGGGCGCTGCCCCACCCGGTCGATGGCGTCGGCGATCCGCCCGATCGCCGCGGCCCGCTGCTCCTTCAGCGGGTTCATGATCGTGTCGTCGATGGAACCGGAGGCACGACCACCCATGACCTGACCCGTGGCCGGGCTCGTGCCCTGATTCGCGGCCTGCCCGGTGAACTGCCCCGACTGCTGCTGGAACTGCCGGTACGCCGCCGCCGTCTGCCGGTCCAGCAGGGCGAGTTCGCGGTCCACGTCGGGACGGGCCGGGTCCGGTACGGCGGTCAGCCGGCTGCCGACATCGGGGCAGTCGATCGTCGCCATGCCGGCGGACAGGACGTGACCGGTGCCGTGCGCGCCGGGCCCGTCGCCCCAGCCCTCGGTGGCCGAGGCGTAGACGTTCGCCGCGACAAGGCCGCCTCCGCCCAGCATCAGGGCGACCGCCGCCAAGGTCGCGCGTCGTGCGCCGGTCGGGCGTCTGCGGTTGTTGCGTGCCAAGGTCGTCCCCTGTGTGGTGTGTGCGCCTGGTCGGGCATGGAGCTCCCCGGCTTCATACGCAGGGCGGCGACGATGTGTTCAACGGCCTCGTGAATTCACCGGTACCTCACAGGAACGTGCGGCCGCTTCCCCTTCCCTTTCGAACGTCACCACGAACATCACAAATACGTATCGGACATTCCACGCCTCAACCTTCACACGAGGTACACACGTTGGTTAGGTTGACGCGAGGCCGCCCGGCGCTCGACGGAGCCGGACGAGACGGCCCAACTGCCCTGCGGGGCAAGGAAGGAGCATGTCTTCCATGGCGCCGGAGAGCCGCGACGAGGTTCCGCACCGGGACGAGGTCCGGCAGCGGATCAACTCCCTCTACGACCAGGCCGAGAAGGCGACCGGGAACTACAACGCCACCCGGGCCATGGCCTCGGTGACGCGCTCGCGGGGCGTTCCGCTGGCCAAACGGCCGGGCCGGCGGCCGGATCCCGCCCTCGACGAGGTCGCCCGGCCGTGGTTCGACATGGCGCGTGCCCAGCTCGGGCCGACCGTCCCCGCCGTACTGCCCGCCGACCGGCTTCCCGGCCGCCCGGCGCCTGGGCGTTCCCGGGAGCGGAGGGGCGGCGGTGTTCCGGACGGCACACCGGACGCGCCGGGAACAGGTCTGCCGGATCGGCGGCCCGAGGCCCTGGAGCGCGCCGCCGGCCGCGCGGTGGCCGAGCTGACGGCCGGCCCGGCACCGGACCCCGAGCAACTGGCCCTCGCCGCACGAGCGGGCGGGCGCGCGGCCCTGCCCGCTCCTCGCCGTCCCGAACTGCCCGGTCTGGCTGGAGAGTTGACGCTGCCGGCCGCTGCGGCCCCGATGGGGGCGGAAGCGCAGGCAGTAACAGCCGGTCTCGATGCGCCGCGACCGGCACCGGGGACTCCCGGGCTCGGTCTCCCGCCGCAACCGGCCGGCCCGGGCCCCGTCGAGACGGCGGCCCTCCCGGTGGCCGGGCCGTCCGCGCCCCAGGGCATCCCGGCTCAGGAGCCCTGGGCGCTCCCCGGCCCCACCGCGCCGGGCCGCCCCTCCCCCGCCGCGTCCAAGGCCGGCAACCAGCGCAAGCTGGCCGCAGCCAGCGATGTGATCTCCCGGTACGCCGCCCAACTCGTCGGCGCTCTGGCCGTACCGCCCGCGTCCGTCACACCCATGCCGTCCGCGTCCGTCACGGCCACGTCGCCCGTGTCCGCCACGGCGGCACCGCCCGCTTCCGTTTCGGTCACACCCGCCACGCCGGTTACGGCCGTACCGCCTACGCCCATGACACCCACACCGGCCGCGCCGGTTTCGGCCTCACCGCTCGCGCCCCTTGAGGCCGAGCCGCCCGCTTCCCTTGCGCCCGCACCGCCCACGCCGGTCACGGCCGCACCGCCGACTCCCCTCACAGCCACGCCCGTTCCGCCCCCACCGCCAACCGCCCTCACGGCCACGCCCGTCGTGACCGCGCCCCCCGCGCAGCCCTTCTCGGACCCCGGAACCGGTCAGTGGCAGCAGCCGCAGTGGGTGTCACCGGGCGGGACGGTGACCGCGACGCCGGCCGAGGACGCCTGGTCCACATGGTCCACCACCGGGGTCTCCGCGACGGATACCGGTTCCTTCGCGCCCCTCTCCGAGTCCTCTTCGGCCGTACGGGCCGCCAAAGCCGTCGCGTTCGCCAGAGCGCAGATCGGGAAGCCCTGTGTGTGGGGTGCGACGGGGCCGGACTCGTACGACTGCTCCAGTCTGACCCAGGCCGCCTGGAGGGCCGCCGGGGTCACGCTGCCGCGGGCCGCGCACCAGCAGGCGCTCGCCGGTGCCCCGGTCGGCCTCGCCGACGTCGAGCCCGGCGATCTGGTCCTCTTCTTCGACGACGACCGGCACGTGGGTCTCCATGTCGGCGGCGGCATGATGGTGCACGCACCGGGCCCGGGGTCGTCGATCCGGGAGGAGTCGATCTACGGCGCCGGCGAGTCGGCGATCCACCGGATCGTACGGCTGGCCTGACCGTTCCACGGGAGAGGAACACCCCGGAGCATAAGGCGGCACGGGGCACGTCATAAGATCCCCTTATGAGGTCATAGACCGGACCCGCGTACCGACTTAGGTGTGCCTTAGTTTAGGCTTCTTGATCGAGTCGCTGTCCACGCTCGAAGGGAACCTGATCATGCCGCGCCCCCTGCGGGTAGCCATCGTCGGAGCCGGCCCCGCCGGGATCTACGCCGCCGATGCCCTGCTCAAGTCCGACGTGGCCGCCGACCCCGGTGTGTCCATCGACCTCTTCGAGCGGATGCCCGCCCCGTTCGGCCTGATCCGGTACGGCGTCGCGCCCGACCACCCGCGCATCAAGGGCATCATCACCGCCCTGCACCAGGTGCTCGACAAGCCGCAGATCCGCCTGTTCGGCAACGTCGACTACCCGACCGACATCAGCCTGGACGACCTGCGCGCCTTCTACGACGCGGTGATCTTCTCCACCGGCGCGACGGCCGACCGCGAGCTGTCCATACCCGGCATCGGCCTGGACGGCTCGTACGGCGCCGCCGACTTCGTCTCCTGGTACGACGGCCACCCGGACGTCCCGCGCAGCTGGCCGCTCCAGGCCGAGAAGGTCGCCGTCCTCGGCGTCGGCAACGTCGCCCTCGACGTGGCCCGCATCCTCGCCAAGACCGCGGACGAACTGCTGCCGACCGAGATCCCGCCGAACGTCTACGACGGCCTGAAGGCCAACAAGGCCGTGGAGATCCACGTCTTCGGCCGCCGCGGCCCCGCCCAGGCGAAATTCAGCCCGATGGAACTGCGCGAGCTGGACCACTCGCCGAACATCGAGGTCATCGTCGACCCGGAGGACATCGACTACGACGAGGGCTCGATCGAGACCCGGCGCGGCAACAAGCAGGCCGACATGGTCGCCAAGACGCTGGAGAACTGGGCGATCCGTGACGTCGGGGACCGGCCGCACAAGCTGTTCCTGCACTTCTTCGAGTCCCCGGCGGAGATCCTCGGCGAGGACGGAAAAGTCGTCGGTCTGCGCACCGAGCGCACCGCCCTGGACGGCACCGGCAACGTCAAGGGCACCGGTGAGTTCAAGGACTGGGACGTCCAGGCGGTCTACCGCGCGGTCGGCTACCTCTCCGAGAAGCTGCCCAAGCTGCCCTGGGACCTCGAAACCGGCACGGTCCCGGACGAGGGCGGCCGGGTCATCGAGGACGGCGGCACCCCTCTGCAGTCCACGTACGTCACCGGCTGGATCCGGCGCGGTCCCATCGGTCTGATCGGCCACACCAAGGGTGACGCCAACGAGACCGTCGCCAACCTGCTGGACGACTACGCGAACGGCCGGCTGCACACCCCCGCCTCGCCGGACCCCGAGGCCGTGGACGCCTTCCTCGCCGAACGCGAGGTCCGCTTCACCACCTGGGAGGGCTGGTACAAGCTGGACGCCGCCGAGCGGGCCCTGGGCGAGCCGCAGGGCCGCGACCGCGTGAAGCTCGTCGAGCGTGAGGACATGCTGCGGGAGAGCGGGGCGTAGGTCCGGAACTCCGCAGGGCAAGGCTCGCGAGGGGGCAGGCGCCGAGACGCCGGCCCCCTCGCCCCGTTCGGATCCGGATGCCTGCCCACTCGAACGGCTCGGGCGGCGGCACCCACAGCGGGCGTCGAGGCAGCTCAGCGTGGGGCGAGCTCGCGGCGGCCGGCCACCGCCAGGGCCAGGGTCAGCAGGGCGAGCGCGACCGCCTGGGCGATATCGCCGCGGAGGTACCAGGCGGCCCCGGGTACCCCGAGCCACGGGTAGAAGGCGGCGACGCGCACGGCCAGGAGGAGCAGGCCGAGCACGGCGAGGGCGAGCGCACCCCCCGGCGTGCCCCGCTCCGTGCGGCGGACGCTCCACAGCAGCCAGCCGAGGGTACCCACGACGAAACAGTTGGCGGGGCCCCACACCAGGTCGGAGGCGCGGGGCAGCAGCACCTGGGAGGCGCCCGTCACCACGCACGCGGCCATGAAGACCAGACCGGGGGTGCCGGCCGGCAGCCGGGCCGGGGGCGCGTCGCGGTGGTGGGCGGCGCACAGCACGAGGGCCGGCAGCCAGGCGAGGAGTGCCAGGGTCGCCACGAACGCGGGCTCCACGATGACCGTCTGCCCCGTCAGCGAGGACACCAGCGGCCACAGGGTGGGCAGCGCGGCCACCAGGACACCGGTCCGGGCGAGGCGGCGACGGCCGTACAGCAGGCCGAAGTAGGCGGCCGTCCAGCCCAGCGGCAGGACCCACTGGGCGAGGGCGACCGTGCCGTCCAGGACCCCGTGGTCGGTGAAGTCCGCGAGGAACACCCGCCGTTCGGCGCTTCCGCGGGTGAACGACCAGGTCAGCTGCAGGACCGGTGCGACGACGGCGGAGGCCGCCAGGACCAGCACGGCGGCCAGCGCGAAGAGCCGGGCGCCCGAGCCGAGCAGGACGTAGGGGCGGGGTGCCCCTGCCGCACCGAGGCGGCTGCGCACCGCCAGGGCGGCGATGCTCGCCACCTCGCCGAGCGTGGGCCGGCTCTGGTCCTGGGTGTCGCGGTCGAGGTCGCCCAGATACGTCTCGACCATCTCCTCCTCCCGCTCGCGCCGGTAGTAGGCGGGGAGCAGGCGCAGGACGGCGCGGTAGCGGGCCTCCAGCAGCGTGGTCATGCGTAACCTCCCGCGAGTCCGGGTGTGGTGGGGGGTTCGAGTCCGGCCGGGCCTTCGGCGGCGGGGCGGACGGCGGCACCGGCGCGGCGGCCCTCGGCGATGCGCCGCTTGGCCGCCCCGGCCCCGGCGGCCATCCGCTCGGCCTCCGCGTCCAGGGCCGCGACGCCGTCGTCGGTGAGCCGGTAGTAGCGCCGCAGCCGGCCCTGCTGGACCTCTTCCCGGTCCAGCACGATCAGGCCGTCGGCGGTGAGCCGGTCCAGCACTCCGTACAGCGTGCCGACCCGCAACTGCACCTCTCCGCCGGACAGTTCCTCCGTCTCGCGCAGGATGCCGTAGCCGTGCCGGGGCTGGTCGGCGAGCGCCGTGAGGACGAAGAACGCCGCCCGGGTCATGCTCTTCGCTGTCATGGAGCCAGGATATATCGCCTGTCGATATATATCGAGCAGGCGAACCACAGGCCGTGCGAACGGGGTCCGCCCCTGAGCGGATGGACGGGCGGGCCCCGTTCGCCGGACCATTCTGGGCGCCGTACGACAGCACGACCACGTGTGAACGACGGCCGGCCGACGCATGCCGCACGCGCCCCGGGTGCACGGCGCGCGTCCCGTGCGCGAGGCGTGCGGAATCCGCCACGCGCCGTCTCCCCGCCCCGGACGACGTGACGTGCGGGTGAGCGGTGATACTGGGAGACGCACCCGCCCCCATCAGCAGATTGGCTCATGTCGAACTCCGTCACCGACCGCGCCACCATCCCGCAGACCCTGTGGGCGGCCCGCGGCCGCCACACCGGTCCCGCCCCCGAGGAGGTCGTCCGCCGCACCCTGCGCAGGCACAAGGAGAACGGGGACATCGACGACTTCGCCGAACCCCCCGTCGGCGAATCCCCCGCAGCCGCTTCCCCCGTGGTCCAGGCGCCGGACCGGCGGGTCTTCGAGGCGCGCTGGCGGGGCGGCGGCACGGTCACCGTGCGGGCCCGGCTCACCCTTGTGGCCCGCGCGGGCCGGCCACAGGGGCACGAGTGGCGGCTCGTCGCGGAGGCCGAGCGCCCGTGGGACGAGGCGTGGCCCTCACCGGCGACCCTGTTCTGGCCCGCGGGCGGTGCGGGCGAGGACGGCTCCTGGGACCATCACGCCACACTCTCCGGAGTGCGCCTCCAGCAGGTCAACGCGCTGCCCGCGGACGACAAGGAGATGCGGCGCAGACTGCGGGAGGCGGCGCGCGAGGCGTGGTGTGTCAACGTCGTCGTGCACGAGGCGATGACCCCGGACGAGCAGGGCCGGCTGCCGCTGGCCCGGCTGCTGCCGCCGGGCCTGCGGCACCGGGTCGTCGAACACCGCGCCGCGCCGCACCAGTTCCGTGCCGTCAACTGGGCACTGAAGGACCTCGGTGTCGAGGTGCCGCGCGGCGGCGCCGTACTGCTGCCTCCGGATCCGGCTCCGGAGGGCTACGACGGCCGCGAGCACCGCGTGCGCAGCGTCTTCCTGGACGGTTCCGAACCGGCCGAACTCGTCGCGGCCCTGCGGCACTTCGTCGCCCTGCCCCGGCCGATGCCGGACGGGGTCGAGGAGGCGCTGACCGATCTGCGGGAGAACTGGACCCTGATGACTGTCCAGGAGGAGCTGGAGCGTGAGCGGCGGCTGGTCGCCGTGTACGCCGAAGCGCTGGAGGCGATGACGAAGTCCCGGGACCTGTACAAGGAGGCCGCCGAGCAGGCCCTGGAGGCCCTCGCCGCCTACCGTGACGTCCCCGCCCCCGCCCTGCCGCAGCAGCGGTCCGAGCCCCGGACACCGGGTGCGCTGCAGCCGCTGACGCGGACGTTCGAGCGGCTGAAGTCCGCGGCCAGGGGCCGCCGTCAGCCGCCGGACTCCCAGGACACCGCCGACGGCACGGAACGGCAGTCGTAACCGTCTGGGTAGGAGCAGGAGGTCGCCGTAGCCGTCTCTTCGGAGGCCGGAAGGAGGAGGCCGGATGGATTCCGCCACTACTCTGCTGGTGATCGGCGCCGCCGTCGCGGCCGTGCTGCTCGTCGTCGCCCTCGGACTGCTCGTACGGCTGGTGCGCGCCCGGCGCGCGCTGCGGCGGGCCGGGCTGCCGACGGGGCCGCGCTGGGTGTTCTGGGGCGCGGTCGCCTATCTGCTGCTCCCCACCGACCTGCTGCCCGACCCCGTCTACCTGGACGACATCGCCGTCCTGCTGCTGGCGCTGCGCAGCCTGCGCGCCGCCCGGCCGCTGCCGCCCGGTCCGACCGAGACCTGAACCGCCGCGGGCCTCGGCGTGGAGCGATGCGAACCGGGTTCACCGGCGCACCCGGTACGCCGACGGCCCCGGACGTGGCCGTGGTCATCGGCGTCGTGCGCGCGTTCACCGTGGCCGCCCGGGCGTTCCGGTGCGGTGCCGAGCGGCCGGCTCGCCTTCCAGGACGGCGCGCCGGTGCCGGGTTTCGACCTGGCCGACTCCCCCGCCCGGCTGCCCTCGTGCGGGGCCGCACGGTCGTGCGGAAGACCGCTGCCGGCACGGCCGGGGCGCTGGGGTCCTTCTGCTGGATCTCCGCGGAGGTGCTGCGGCGGGCCCGGCGGTCCGGGTCAGCCCGGGCCCGCGCGGCGGGTGTTGCCCTCCACCAGGGTGCTCAGCAGCACGGCCAGGGCCGCGAGCGCGGCCACCGCTGCCGCCGTGTCGGCGAGCCACGGAGGGGCCAGGGTCGGGTCCCAGGGCCGGGACGGGTCGGGGCCGCCGGACCACGTGCCGAGCACCTGCCCGGCGGCGAGTGCCGCCGTCACGCCGAGCGCTGCGGTCGCCGCGACGAGCCGGGCCTGCGGCGAGCGGGCGGGCAGCGCGAGGGCCAGCAGGAGGCACAGGACCGAGGCGAGGACGGTGGCCGGGAGGACGCCGTGGGACGCTACGGGCCAGGAGCGCGGGGCGTGGGCGACCCCGCACAGGAAGACCATCAGCGCGGCGCCGCGCACCGTCCAGGCAGGAGCCACGGCGTCGCGGGCGTCCTGGTCCCGGCCCTTCGCCGGGTGAAGCCCCACCGGCCGGCCGTCGGCAGGCCCGCCCTTCGCCGGCCGGTCCTGCCCCGGCCCGCTCTTCGCGTCGGTGGCCGCCGCGGCCGTGTCGTCGGGCACGGCCACCGGTACGGCGGCGGGTCCGACCGGCGCGGGCTTCGCCGATGTGGGTTCCGCCGACGCGGGTTCGGTCGCCGCGAGGGCGGCGGGATCGGGGTGTGACGGCTCCGGCGACGGCGTCTCCAGCAGCGAGGCGCTGGGCAGCGGGGTCTCGAAGAGGAGGGTCTCCTGGCCGGGGCTGTCCGCGGCCAGCCGGGCGATCAGTTCGGCGAGTTCCTCGACGGGCCGGTTGGCGGCCGCGGCCCGCAGCGCGGCCTGACCGCAGTGGGGTTGCACGGATGCGCGGTGCAGCAGCTGGACGAGCCGCGCCACCTCGTCCAGGGGCCGGCGTTCGGCGGCGGCGCGGATCACCTCGTCGGCGCTGTCGGTGTCCCGCGGCGGCTCGGTCAGGAGGGCCACCAAGCGGGCGAGGTCCTCCACGGGCCGGTCGACGCCGATCGCGCGCAGCGCGTCGGCCGTGGCCCGGGGGTGCTCGGGCGAGTTCTCCAGCAGTGTGATGAGCCGTACGACGTCATCGAGCGGGCGGTCGGCGACGGCCGCGCGGACCAGGCCCTGCAACGGGTCGTCGTACGGAAGATCGTCCTGGCCCGGCGCGTCGTCGTGCGGCGCGTCGTCGTGCGGCGCGTCGTCGTGCGGCGCGTCGTCGTGCGGGGCGTCGGCGGGCGCGGGGCCGGCGGACAGCTCGCGGGGGCTGTCGGGAGGGCTCTCGTCGGGCGACCGGGGGATCGGCTCCGGCGGCGTCGCCGGCCGCGTCAGGAGCTGGGGGGACGGGGCGAGGACCGGTGCGGAGGGTATGAGGGCGTCGTCGGGACGGGGGGACGGAGAACGGGTCGTCATCTCGGCTCCAGTCGCAGGGTGCGGGCGCGGCCGCGCCCCCGCACACGGCCGCGGCATTACGCACTCCATTACTAGGAGCCGGTCGGTGGGCCCGCCACTCCGGTGGGGCACTGGTGTGAGACGGCCCGGTGGGTGCGGGCCCGCTCCCGGTCCACCGCCGCCTCCCAGGTGCGTCGCATGGTCCTCCGGGCGCATTCTTGCTGTGTCATCCACCCGAAGGCGCATGGGACGAGGCAGGGGCGATGGCTGGGAGCGGTGGTGAGCAGGTGGTCCGTACGCGGACCCGGCTGGCCGCACTGCTGGCCGAGGCCTCGACCGGCGCGCTCGGCGCGGCCGGCGGCCGGGTGGCGGGTGTGTATCTGCGGTCCGGTACCACCGGCCTGCTGCGTCTCGCGGTGCTCGCGGGGCTGCCCGGTCCGCTGTTCCGGCCCTGGTGGCGGCTGCACGTCGGCCGTCCCTTCCCCGTAGCCGACGCCTATCGCCTGGGCGTGCCGGTGGTACTGCCGAACGCCGCCGAGACGGTGCGCCGGTACCCGCAGTTCGCCGCGGGTCTGCCGTTCCCGTTCGGGTCGGTGCACGTCCCGGTGCCGGGCGGGAGCGAACCGCTCGGGGTGCTGACGGTGCTGCACCCGGCGGTCGCGGACACGGCGGACGAGCTGCTGGACCCCGAGCTGCTCGCCCGGCTGGCCGAAGGACTGGGCGCCGAGCTGCTCGCACTCGCCGACGGGGACGCCGGCGCGGTCGTCTGGGACGGTGAGCCGCTGTGCGTACGGCCGCCGGCGCGCCGGCCCGCGCAGACGGTCGTGGCGCGGTTCGACTGGGATCCCGGGAGCTGCGCGGTACGCGCGGACGAGCGGTTGTACGGCCTCCTCGGGATGCGCCCCGGTGATGTCCTGGGGAGTGACGAGGCGCTCGCGGACGCCGTGGCCCCGCACGACGCGCACCGGATCCTGGCCGCGCTGCGCGACACCGCCGCCGGGCAGCCGCCCGCCGCGCCCCTGTGCCTGCGGGGACGGGACGGCACGCCGCGGCTGCTGCACCTGTGGGCGGCCGCCGGGGAAGGGCCGGCGGAGCGGGTCGGCGGGGTGCTGTTCGAGCCCGGTCCCGCCGTCTCCGCGGAGGGTGCGGCCGACCTGCTGCCCCAGGGGGTGTTCTGCGTGGACCGGGTGGGTCTGATCGTGTACGCCAACCAGGCCGCGGCCCGGCTCGCCGGCCGGGAGCGCGCGCGGCTGCTCGGGCAGCCGCTGTGGGAGGCGATGCCGTGGCTGGCCGGTCCGCCGTACGACGACCATCTGCGCGGCGCCCTGCTGGCCCCCGAGCCGGTGCACTTCCATGTGCGCCGGCCGGCCGACGACCGTGCCGGACCGGGTGCGGGCGACTGGCTCGCCGTGTCGGTGCATCCCGGTGAGGACCTGCTGACCTGCACGCTCGTCCCGGCCAGCCGCATGGACACACCGGTCGAACCGGTCGTCGAGGAGCATGTCCCGGAGGACACCGCGGCGGCGGGCCCCTCGATGACCCCCCTGTACCGGCCGATCGCCCTGGCCATCGCGCTGACGGACGCGGTGACCGCCCGGCAGGTGTCGGCCGTGGTGATGCAGGAGCTGCTGCCCGCGTTCGGCGGCCGGCGCCTCGCCATCTACCTGCTGCAGGAGCGGCATCTGTACCTCGCCTGGGAGACCGGTTTCCCGCAGGGGTTCCTGGCCCCGTTCGAGGGAATCGGACTCGACGCGCGGGTGCCGGGCGTGGAGACCCTCACCACGGGCCGGCCCCTGTTCTTCGAGTCGATGCAGCAGATCGCGGCCGCCTACCCGGGCATCCCGCTGGACGCCGACGAGGGCGCCCGCGCCTTCCTGCCGCTGATCGCGTCGGGCCGGCCGGTCGGCTCCTGCATCCTCGGCTTCGAACGGCAGCGCAGCTTCAGCACCGAGGAGCGTACGGTGCTCACCGCGCTCGCCGGGCTGATCGCGCACGCCATGGAGCGGGCGCAGCGCTACGACAGCGAGGCGGCCCTCGCCCGCGGCCTGCAGCAGGCTCTGCTGCCCCGCCGGCTGTCGGCGCATCCGCGGGTGGAGACCGCGGGCCGGTATCTGCCGGGCACGCAGGGCATGGACGTGGGCGGCGACTGGTACGACGTGGTCGAGGCCGGTGACGGGCTCGCGCTGGTGATCGGCGATGTGCAGGGGCACGGGGTGCAGGCGGCGGCCACGATGGGGCAGCTGCGCAGCGCGGTGCGCGCGTTCGCGCTGGGCGACCGGCCGCCCGACGAGGTGCTGAGCGGCACCAACCACCTGCTGATCGACCTGGACCCCGGTCAGTTCGCCAGCTGCTGCTATCTGCGGCTGGACCCCGCCACCGGCCTGGCCCGGATCGCCCGGGCGGGGCATCCGCCGCCGCTGCTGCGCCCGCCCGGCGGGCCGACCCGGGTGCTGGACCTCCCGGGCGGTGTCGTCCTCGGGGTGGACCCGCGGGCCCGGTACCCGGTGACCGAGCTGGTGCTGGAGCCGGACGCGATCCTCGCCCTGTACACGGACGGGCTGGTGGAGCGGCCGGGCGCGGACATCGACGACGGCATCACGGCGTTGCGGCTGGCGCTGAACCGGGCCGGGGCCGCGGCCGGGCGGCGGGGCGGCCGGTCGCTGGCCGGGGTCGCGGACCGGCTCACGGCCACCGCCCGGCATGCCGCCGACCGCCCCGACGACGTGGCGCTGCTGCTCGCCGCCCGCCGTTCGGCCGCCCCGCGTCAGCGATGACCGGATCGGGCCGCGCCCTCGGGCGGCCGTCGGCGCGGACCACAGTCTCGCCTGACGGCGCCGGGCAGTGTAGACATGGGCACATGGTGCGACTGCCCGGCAGGCCTGCGACTCGGCCGCCCCGTCCTTTCGGGCACCCGCGCGCACCGCAGGGCCCGCGGCCCGACGGTCCGGACGGGAGCGGCGGCCGGCCCGGGATGCTGCGGTCGGCGGTGACCGGGCGCAGCGTCGCCGGACAGGTGTTCGTCCTCCAGGTGGTGATCGTGCTGCTGCTGGTCGTCTCGGCGGTGGTGGCGCAGGTGCTGCAAGTGCGGCACGACACCGACCGGGAGGCGCGGAACCGGTCGCTCGCCGTCGCCGAGACGTTCGCGAACGCGCCCGGCACGGTCGCCGCGCTGCGCTCGCCCGATCCCACGGCCGTGCTGCAGCCGCGCGCGGAGGCGGCCCGCAAGGCCACCGGCGTGGACTTCATCGTCGTGATGAACACCGACGGCATCCGTTACACGCACCCCAAGCCCGACCGCATCGGCAAGAAGTTCGTCGGCACGATCGGCCCGGCACTGGCCGGGGGGACGGTCACCGAGCACGTCAACGGCACGATAGGTCCGCTGGTGCAGGTCGTGGTGCCGGTGAAGGACGCGGGCGGCACGGTGGTGGGCCTGGTGTCGGCCGGGATCACCACCGCGCACGTGGGCGGGGCCGCCGCCCAGCAACTGCCCCTGCTACTCGCGGCGGCAGCGGCGGCGCTCGCACTGGCCACCGCGGGCACGGCCCTGGTCAGCAGACGGCTGCTGCGCCAGACGCACGGCCTCGGACCGTACGAGATGACGCGGATGTACGAGCACCACGACGCGGTGCTGCACGCGGTCCGGGAGGGTGTGCTGATCGTCGGCGGCGACGGCCGGCTGCTGCTCGCCAACGACGAGGCGCACCGGCTGCTGGACCTGCCCGAGGACGCCGAGCTGCGCAGCGTGCTGGAGCTGGGGCTGGACAAGGAGACGGCGGCGCTGCTGGCCTCGGGCCGGGTGGCCACGGACGAGGTGCACCTGGTCAAGGACCGGCTGCTGGCCATCAACCAGCGCCCCACGGACCTGCGCGGCGGCCCGGCCGGCAGCGTGACCACGCTGCGCGACTCCACCGAGCTGCGCGCCCTGTCCGGCCGTGCGGAGGTGGCGCGGGAACGGCTGAACATGCTGTACGACGCCGGGGTGGGCATCGGCACCAGCCTGGACGTGGGCCGTACCGCGGAGGAGCTGGCGGAGCTGGCGGTGCCCCGGTTCGCGGACTTCGCGACCGTCGACCTGTTCGACGCGGTGCTGCACGGTGAGGAGCCGAGGCCGGGCACGGCGCTGCGCCGTGCCGCGTGCGCCGGTGTCCGCAAGGACTCACCGCTGTTCCCGGTCGGCGAGCGGATCCGGTTCGTGCCCACCTCGCCGCAGGCGCGCAGCCTGACCACCGGGCAGTCGGTGCTGGTGCCCCGGCTGCGCGAGGCGCCCGGCTGGCGCGCGCAGGACCTGGAGCGCACCGACCAGGTCCTGGCGTACGGCATCCACTCGCTGATCACGGTGCCGCTGCGGGCGGGCAGTCTGGTGCTGGGCGTGGCGAACTTCTGGCGTGCGGAGAAGCCGCAGCCGTTCGACGCCGAGGAGCTGGCCCTCGCCGAGGAGCTGGTCGCCCGGGCGGCGGTGTCCATCGACAACGCCCGCCGGTACACGCGCGAGCACAGCATGGCGGTCACCCTGCAGCGCAGTCTGCTGCCGCGCAGCCTGCCCGAGCAGGACGCGCTGGAGATCGCCTACCGCTATCTGCCGGCGCAGGCCGGGGTGGGCGGCGACTGGTTCGACGTGCTGCCGCTGTCCGGTGCGCGGGTGGCGCTGGTGGTGGGGGACGTGGTGGGGCACGGACTGCACGCGGCGGCCACCATGGGCCGGCTGCGTACGGCGGTGCACAACTTCTCCGCGCTGGACCTGCCGCCCGACGAACTCCTCGGGCTGCTGGACGAGCTGGTCGGCCGGATCGACCAGGACGAGACCGCCGCGGACGGCGCCGCCGCGATCACCGGCGCGACCTGTCTGTACGCGGTCTACGACCCGGTCGCACGGATCTGCACGCTGGCCCGGGCCGGCCATCCGCCGCCCGCGCTGGCGCACCCCGACGGCCGGGTGGAGTTCCCCGAGGTGCCCGCGGGGCCGCCGCTGGGTCTTGGCGGGCTGCCGTTCGAGACGGCCGAGCTGGAGCTGGCCGAGGGCAGTCGGCTGGTGCTGTACACGGACGGGCTGGTGGAGGACCGCGAACGGGACATCGACGTGGGGCTCGATCTGCTGAGCGACGCCCTGCGCGGCACGCCGGGTGCCTCGCCGGAGGACACCTGCCGCGCCGTGCTGGGCCGGCTGCCGGCCCGGCCGAGCGACGACGTCGCGCTGATCGTCGCCCGTACCCGGGTGCTGGGCGGCGACCGGGTCGCCGAGTGGGAGGTGCCGTCCGATCCGGCGGCGGTGTCGGAGGTCCGGTCGTCGGTGACCCGGCGGCTCGCCGAGTGGGGCCTGACGGGGCTGGACTTCACGACCGAGCTGATCCTGAGCGAGCTGGTGACCAACGCCATCCGCTACGGGCGCGGCCCGATCGGTGTGCGGCTGCTGCGCGAGCGGACGCTGATCTGCGAGGTCTCCGACCGCAGCACGACCTCACCGCATCTGCGGTACGCGGCGAGCACCGACGAGGGCGGCCGGGGCCTGTTCCTGGTCGCGCAGCTCGCCGAGCGCTGGGGCACCCGGTACACCCCGCACGGCAAGATCATCTGGGCGGAACAGCCCCTGCCCTGACAGGGCGGGGGCTGTTCCGGGTTCCCGTCTCGCCTGCGCGGAGGAGGCGGTCAGGCGCTCAACCGCGAGCGCAGCAGCTGCTTCCCCATCTCGGCGCCCTTGCGGCTGTCGGCCTGTGCCTTGTGGAACAGGTCCACGAGCTCGCTGTCGTGCTCGCGTTCGGCGTCCTGGATGTACGTCTCCAGGCGCAGGGCGTTGTCGAGGCACGCCTCGACGTACCAGATCAGGTCGTAGTTCTTGTCGCGCGTGCCGGTGACGCCACCGGTCTCGCTGGTGCTGGTCATCGGGCCTCCTCCTTCTGCGGACCTGTGTGGATGTAGTCGTTGGCAGGCACCGGGTACCCGGGCGACCTGGCGGTACACAGCCGAGTCAGCCCAGGGCGCGGTCGAGGTTGAACGCGGCGCTGATCAGGGACAGATGGGTGAACGCCTGGGGGAAGTTGCCCTGTTGCTCGCCGGTGCGGCCGATCTCCTCCGCGTACAGGCCGAGGTGGTTGGCGTAGGTGAGCATCTTCTCGAAGGCCAGCCGGGCCTCGTCGAGCCGGCCGGCCCGCACCAGGGCCTCGACGTACCAGAAGGAGCAGATGGAGAAGGTGCCCTCGTCGCCGCGCAGTCCGTCGGGGCTGGCCTGCGGGTCGTAGCGGTAGACGAGGGAGTCGGAGACCAGGTCCTCGGTCAGGGCGTCCAGGGTGGACAGCCACTTGGGGTCGGTGGGGGCGATGAACTTGGCGAGGGGCATCATCAGCAGGGAGGCGTCCAGGACGTCGCCGCCCTCGTACTGCACGAAGGCGCCGCGCCGCTCCGACCAGCCGCGCGCCATGATCCGCCGGTAGATCGCGTCGCGGGCCTGCCGCCAGCGCCGGTGGTCGGCGGGCAGTCCGCGCCGGTTGGCGAGGCGGATGGCCCGCTCGATCGCGACCCAGCACATCAGCCGCGAGTACGTGAAGTTCTTGCGGCCGCCGCGGGTCTCCCACACGCCCTCGTCGGGCTGGTCCCAGTGGTCGCACACCCAGTCGACCAGGTGGCACACGTCGTCCCACTGGCCGCTGGAGATCGGCTGGGCCCACTTGTCGTACAGGTAGATCGAGTCGATCAGCGCGCCGTAGATGTCCAGCTGGAGCTGGCCGGCGGCGGCGTTGCCGACCCGGACCGGGGCCGAGCCGAGGTGGCCCGCCAGATGCGGCAGCACGCGCTCGGGCAGATCGGAGCGGCCGTCGATGCCGTACATGATCTGCAGCGGGCCGGAGGCGGAGTCGTAGCAGGGCGTGATGTGCGTGGTCAGGAACCGCATGAAGGCCTCGGCCTCGCCGGCGAAGCCGAGCCGCAGCAGGGCGTAGACGGCGAAGGCGGCGTCGCGGACCCACACGTACCGGTAGTCCCAGTTGCGCTCGCCGCCGAGTTGCTCGGGCAGGCTGGTGGTGGGGGCGGCGACGATGGCGCCGGTGGGGGCGTAGGTGAGCAGTTTCAGGGTGAGGGCGGAGCGGTGCACCATCTCGCGCCAGCGGCCCCGGTAGCGGGACTGGTGCAGCCAGTGGCGCCAGTAGGCGACCGTGGCGTTGAACTCGTGCTCGGCCTCGGCGTGGGCGCAGCCGCGGGGGGCCACGGCGGCGCCGAGCTGGTCGAGGGCGAAGACCGCGGTCTCGCCCTCGGCGAGCTTGAAGTCGGCGCGCGCGTCCCGGGCGTCGCACTCCAGGACGACCGTGGAGGTGAGCGACAGTGAGCGCTCTGCGGACTCGAAGACGACGGTGCCGGCGACGGTTTTCAGGGTGTGCGGGACGGCGCCGTAGCCGAAACGGGGGGCGACCAGCACCCGGAACGGCACGGTGCCGCGGACGCAGACCACGCGCCGGATCAGCCGGTGCCGCCCCGCATCGCCCTGTACGGCCGCGCCGTCGGAGGTCACCGGCATGAAGTCCTGCACCTCGCCCACGCCGTCCTCGGTGAAGAACCGGGTGATCAGTACGTTGGTGTCGGGGAAGTAGAACTGCTTGGTTCGCGCGGGTACCGCGGCGGCCAGCTCGAAGGAGCCGCCGCGCTCGGCGTCGAGGATGGCCGCGAAGACGCTGGGGGCGTCGAAGGACGGGCAGCAGTACCAGTCGATGGTGCCGTTCGTGCCGACCAGGGCCACACTGCGCAGGTCGCCGATGAGTCCGTGCTCGGCGATCGGCAGCCAGCGGGGGCTGTCGCGGACGTCCTCCGGAAACGGGGTCTCGGCCATCGCGGCCTCCCGGTGAGCGGTGCGAGATGTTTTCCAGCTTAGGAGCGAGTGCTTCGCGGCGGGCTGGGAAGGCGCTCCTCACCCGCTTCCCCGGCGCCTGGAGATGCAGGGTCCGCGGATGCGGGCAATGGTGAGAGTGTGCCCCGTTCGGCGGCACCGGCACGGATGCGGTCATCCGGACCGAGGAGGAGGCATCATGTCGACATCCACACCTGACGAGTCCCGGTCGTCCGACGACCACTGCACCCCGGACGCCCTGCTCCACTCCGCTCCCTCCCGGGACATCACCCCGGAGGACCTGGTGATGGCGGCGGGCAGGGACGTCAATCCGAAGAACCTGGCCTGGGCACGCCGCAAGATGGAGAAGGAGGGCCCGACAGCCATCGAGAGGCTGCTGCCGTAGGGCGGTCCGGGGAAACAAGGGACTCACATCGAACGGGGGCGCGTCAGCCGACCTGAAGGGCGGGGGCGTATGCGACATGCGGCCCCGCCCTTCGGGTCGCTCAGGTTTCTTCCTCCACCACGTGTACGGCCGCCTCTTCGGCGCCCGCCGCTCCCCCGTCGACGCCCACGTCCCTCGCGACCTCCTCCTTGACGGTCTGGGGATGGGCGCCCTCGTCGGGGGCGACCAGGCGGCCGGCGCGGGACCCGCCGGCTTCGGGGTCGACGGGCTCCCCCTCGCCGCCCGGCAGGTCGCCGATCTCGTCACCGGGTGCGGGCTGGGCGTCGGGTACCTCCTGGGCGAGCCGTTCGTCGAGGGTCTCCCCCGCGTGCTGCTCGGCGGCGGTGGTGCCCTGCCTGGTGACGCCGAGGGGGCGTTCGGGCGGGGAGTAGCCCTCGTCGAGGACGTCGTCGTAGGTGCGCTCGTCGAGTGCGTCCTGGAGGTCCAGGGGACCGGCGTCCTCCTGTTCCTCGTTGGTACCGGTGGGCTGGTAGGCGTCGTCCGCCATCGGGGTCTGTTCGGACGGCCGGTCGCTCATGGTCGCCTCCTTCTCGGCTCGCGTGCGGTCCTCGTCCGCGTTTCCCGCAGCCGCGCCGTCAACCCCGCGCGATCGGGGCGGCGTCAGGCGGAGAGCATGCCCCGGCCCAGCCAGTCCCCGGTGTCCCGCACGCCGGGGAGGGCGAAGAAGTAGCCGCCGCCCGTCGGGGAGATGTAGTCGACCAGGGGTTCGTCGATCAGCCGGGTCTGTACGGCCTCGAACTGGCGCTTGACGTCCTGGTTGTAGCAGCAGAAGACCAGGCCCATGTCGAGGTTGCCGACGTTGTCCACGCCCCGGTCGTAGTTGTAGCCGCGGCGCAGGATCCGGGAGCTGTCGGTCTGGGCCGTGCGCGGGTTGGCGAGGCGGATGTGGGCGTCGAGCGGGATGGCGGTGCCGTGCGGGTCCTTGGCGTACTGGGGGATGTCGGTCTCCTGGGCGCCGTCCAGCGGGGCGCCGGTGTCCTTGCGGCGGCCGAACATCTTCTCCTGCTCGGTGAGCGAGACCCGGTCCCAGAACTCGACCAGCATCCGGATGATCCGGATGACCTGGTAGCTGCCGCCCTTGGTCCAGGCCGGCTCGCCCTGGCCGTCGCCGACCCAGATCAGCCTGTCGGTCTCGCGGGCGGAGGTGACGTCCGGGTTGGCGATGCCGTCCTTGAAGCCGAGCAGGTTGCGCTGGGCGCCGGTGGGGCGCGGGGCGTTCTGGAAGCCGTCGATGCGCCACTTGATCTGCATGGCGCCCCGGGTGTGCCGGGCTATGTCGCGCAGGGCGTGCAGCACGGTGTCCTGGCTCTGGGCGCAGATCTGCAGGGAGAGGTCGCCGTGGCACTCGGCGGCGTTCAGGTTGTCGTTGGGGAAGGTCCGCATCGGGGTGAGCCGGGCGGGCCTGGCCTTGGCGAGGCCGTAGCGGTCGTCGAAGAGGGAGGCGCCGACGCCGACGGTCACGGTGAGGGCGTCCGAGGGGACCTCGGGGCCGAGGATGCCGTTGTCGGAGGGCGGCGCGCCGACGCCCAGGTCGGTGGGGGTGCCGCCGGAGGTGAGGAAGCGGGCCCGCTCGGTGATGGTCCTCAGCAGGTCGGTGAGGCCCTTGCGGTCGTCGGCGATGACGTCGAGGGAGACGAAGGTGGCGGCGGCGGGTGCCGGGGTGGTGATCCCGGCCTGGTGGGCGCCGTGGAAGGGGACGTTGGCGCTGCTGTCCGCGTGGGCGGTCCCGGCCTCGGCCGTGCCGCCGCTCTCGCCGAGGGCGAAGCCGCCGCCGGCCAGGACCGCTCCGGCGGCACCGGCGCCCAGGGCGGTCCGCACGAAGGAGCGGCGGGCGGGGCCTGCGGGGCAGGTCGGCGTGTCGGCGGTCGGCATCGGCGGGTTCCCTTCGGGGTGCTCGTGGTGCTCGTGGTGCTCGGCGTGCGGGTGCGCGGGGGTCATCAGGCGGACTTCCGGATCTCAAGGAGGTCCGGGACCGGGGCGAGGTCCTCCAGCAGCTGCCCGGTGGCACCGTCGAGGCGCTGCTTGTCGGCGGCGGCGAGCCGGTCGACGGGGGTCCAGTCGGTGCCGTGGTGGGCGGCGTCCAGGAGCTTCTGCAGGCGGGCGATGTCCGTGTCGACCGTCGGGAGCAGCCTGGGGGCGCGGGTGGTGAGCAGCGGCTTGAGGACGGTGAGCAGTTCACGGGTGCCGGCGAGGTTGGCGTCGGCGGTGGCGAGACCGGTGCCGCTGCCCTCGTCGGTGTCGCCGGTCAGCTCGAACTGGAGGGTGTTCTCCAGGATCTCGTGCGCGCGCAGCGGCAGGTCGCCGGGGTCGAAGTCCTGGCTCGGGAAGGCCTTCCGCAGCCCTGCGGCGTCGGCGGTGAGCTGTCGGGCGGGGGCGGTCAGGTCCTTGGCGGACTCACCGTGCCACAGGCCGTACTCGATCCGCAGGAAGCCGGTGAAGTCCTTGTCCCGCTCGCCGTCGGGGAGTCCGTCGGCGCGGCCGTCGATCTTCTTGTCGTAGTCCTCGAAGGTGCCGTAGGCGGCGCCGAGGGAGGCGTAGGTGCGATGGGCGGTGAGCCAGTCGGTGCGGGCCTTGTCCAGGTGGCCGTGCTCGATGTCGTCGTCGAGGGTGTGCGTCTGGGTGACGAGGGTGTCCAGGCCCTGCGCGACGTACGTCTTGTACGCCTTCAGGGGTGCGGCGAGGTCCTGCTCGGAGACGGGGACGACCGGCTTGGCCGCGCCGCCGCCGCTGACGGTGACGGAGCTGGAGGTGACGGCCTTGCCGCCGGTCGGGACGCAGCGCCAGGCGTAGGTGCCGCCGGCGACGGTGGCGACGAGGTCACGGGTGGTGCCCGGGGCCAGGCCCTCGATCTCGCCGTAGACGGCGTTGGTGGACGGGTCGACCAGGTACACCTCGGAGGTCTTGCCGCCTGTGTTGTGCATCTGGAAGGTCTGGCGGCCCGGCTTGGGCGCGGTGAAGCCCTTGCCGCACTCGGTCTCGGAGACGGCGACCGTCTGGTCGCCGGCGGGCTTGGGGCGGGCGAGGGCGACGACGAGTCCGGCGATCACGGCGGGCACGGCGACCACGGCGGCCGGCACCACCCAGGCCGGCCGGCGCCGCTCGGACCGGGCGGCCGCCGGCTCCCGCTCGGCGTGTTCCTTCGCCGGCTTCGGGGCCGTGGCCCGTACGCCGCGCACGAACAGGGTCATCACGACGGCCAGGTAGGCGACGTAGGCGACCACCTGGAGCCAGGTCATGGTCGGGGTGAGGTTGAGGACGCCCTGGACGAGGGTGCTGTACCAGGAGCCGGCGTCGACGGTGCTCGCGAGGTCGACCGCGTAGGCGGTCTTCCCGGGCAGGACGCCGCCCTCCTGGAGGTCGCGCAGGCCGTAGCCGAGGACGCCGGCGGCGATGACGATCAGGACGGCGCCGGTGGCGGTGAAGAACTTCGTCAGGTTGATCTTCAGGACGCGCCGGTACAGGCCCCAGCACAGAGCCGCCGCGAGGACGAGGCCGATGCCTGCGCCGGTCAGCGGGCCGGCCGACTCGCCGGCGGCCTGCGCGGTGGTCCACAGGAACAGGGCCGTCTCCAGGCCCTCACGGCCGACCGCGAGGAAGGAGGTGAGGATCAGCATGCCGGAGCCCATGGCGAGGGCGCCGGTCACCTTCTGCTTGAGCTCGCCGGAGAGGTTGCGGGCCGAGCGGCGCATCCAGAACACCATGGCGGTGACGAACGCGACGGCGATCACGCTGAGGGTGCCGCCGAACGCCTCCTGGGCGGTCTGCGGCATGGACGCGGCGGTGAAGGTGAGCACCGCGCCGAAGCTCATCGCCACGGCGACGGCGGCCAGCACACCGGTCCACACCTGGGGCAGCCGGGAGCGCGCCTCGGCCCGGACCAGGGTGGCGACCAGGATGGAGACGATCAGTCCGGCTTCGAGTCCCTCCCTGAGTCCGATCAGGAAACTCGGAAACGCGTCGTCCCACATGCCCTGCTGCCCTCCCTAGCACTTAGTGAAGGCATACCTTACCTTCGCGGACCATCATGACGACGGCCGTGTAGTCAGCCGGTCATGAAGCGGCAATGGGCGGGCAAAGGCCGGGAGCTATGGCCACTCCCGGTTCGTCCGCAGCCCGAAACAACGTCTACAAATGTGTAGTCGCATCTTGTCGCAGTCGATGGAAAGGGCGTACGGCGATGACCGCTTCCCCCCACCTGGCGTCGCAGCTCGCGGTCAACGTGCTCGACGCCCACTCCCTGCTCGCCGCCTTCGGCGTGCTCGGCGTCGGCGTGGTGCTCTTCGCGGAGACGGGCCTGCTGATCGGGTTCTTCCTGCCCGGAGACTCCCTGCTGTTCACGGCCGGACTGCTCTCCACGGGAACCTCCGGCCAAGGGCTGCACCTGTCGCTCGGGCCGCTGCTCGTCGCGGCGGCCGTCGGCGCCCTGGCCGGCTCGCAGTGCGGGTTCCTGCTCGGCCGGAAGGCGGGCGGCGCGCTGCTGGCCCGCAGCCGGTCGGCGAAGCTGCGCGAGGGCGCCCGGCGGGCCGAGGAGCTGCTGGGGCGCTACGGCCACGCGAAGGCGATCGTGCTCGCCCGGTTCGTCCCGGTGGTGCGCACGGTGCTGAACCCGATGGCGGGCGCGCTCGGCGTCCCGGCACGGACCTTCACCCTCTGGCAGGTGGCGGGCGGGCTCGTCTGGAGCCTCGGCCTGACGCTGGCCGGCTACGCGCTCGGCTCCTCGATCCCGAACATCGACAGGTACCTGCTGCCGGTGATCGCGCTGATCGTCCTCGTGTCCCTGCTCCCGGTCGCCGCCGAGCTGCTGCGCTCCCGCCGGGCGGCCAAGGAGGAGGCCCGCGGATGACGTACGCCCTGTCGGGCTCGTCCGTCGACGGGCCGCTCTACACCGACGTGGTGGATCTCGCCCACCGCTCCCCCGCCTGGCTGGACGACACCATCTCGGTCTGGTCGGCGTACGGGCTCGCGGTGTTCGCGCTGCTCATGGTCGTGGGCTGGTGGCGGGCCCGCCGGGACGGGGCGACCGCGGCGATGACGGCGTTCATGGTGCCGGTGGCGGTGGTGGTGGCGTTCGGGGTGAACAGCGCCGTGAAGCCGCTGGTGGCCGAGGACCGCCCGTGCCGCCGGCTGGCCTTCCGCACGCTGGAGGCGTGTCCCGCGCGGGGCGACTGGTCGTTCCCCAGCAATCACACCGCGATAGCGTTCGCCGCCGCGGTGGCCCTGTTCTTCGTCTCCCGGCGCCTGGGCGCCGTGGCCTCGGTGTGCGCCCTCGCCATGGCGGCCTCCCGGGTATGGGTCGGGGTGCACTATCCGCATGACGTCGTCGCGGGGGCGGCGCTCGGCGGTCTGGTGGGCCACCTCGCGATGACCGTCCTGCGGCGGTGGCCGACGGGTCTGGCGGACCGGCTCTCGGGCACCTGGCTGCGTCCGCTGCTGGTGTCGGGCACGGCATGAGGTCCGGCAGGCTCGCGGACGCGGCGGGCACGGCGGCCCTGGGCGCCTGGATGGCGTTCGCGGCGCTGACCGCGCTGGTGGTGAGCCATCAGGGCGGCCCGCTGTATCCGGACCGGGAACTGCTGTCCTGGTCCGTCGGGCACCGCCCGCCGGCGGCGGTGGCGGTGGCCCGCGCGCTGACCGCCACGGGCACCGGGGTGGTGCCGTACGTCCTGGTGGTCCTGGCGGGGCTGATCGCGGGACGCTCGGCGCGGCAGCGGCTGGTGGCCGTGCCGCTCGGCGCGCTCTGCCTCGGCGCGGGCCAGGCGGTCCGGTACGGCGTGATGGACCTGGTCGCCCGGGCCCGGCCGCCCGGGCCGGACTGGCGGACCCCCGCCTCCGGCTGGTCGTTCCCCTCCGGACACACCACCACGGCCGCCCTGACGGCCGGGCTGCTGATCCTCGCCCTGTGCCTGCGCGCCCCGCGCGCCCGGGTCCTGCTGTGTCCGCTGGTCGCCTGCTGGGGGGCGGGCGTCGGGCTGACCCGGGTCTACCTCGGCGTGCACTGGTTCACCGACGTGGTCGGCGGCTGGCTGTTCGCCGTCGGCTGGCTCGGCGTTCTCGGGTGCGCGGCGGCCCGGTGGCCGGCCGGGCGACACGCCCCCCGTGCCCCCGGGCACGGCCCATCCCACCCGAGCGACACGGCCGACGGGCCGGTGGAGAGACATGCGCCCCAGGATCCTCATCGTCGAGGACGATCACGCCCTGCGTGACGTGCTCCGCCGTGGACTGCACGACGAGGAGTTCGACACGGTCTGCGCCGGTGACGGCGCCACCGCCCTGCGGCTGGCGACACCGGACGTGTCGGCGGTCGTACTGGACGTCGGACTGCCCGACGCCGACGGCCGCGACGTCTGCCAGGCGATGCGCGCGGGCGGCTTCCTCGCCCCGGTCGTCTTCCTCACCGCCCGGCGGGGACTCGCGGACCGGCTGTCGGGCTTCTCGGCCGGCGGTGACGACTATCTCGCCAAGCCCTTCCATCTCGCCGAGCTGGCCGCGCGGCTGCGCGCCGCCCTGCGCCGCACCGCTCCTCCCGCCGCCTCCGTCGCCGCGGGCGGACTGGTGCTGGACGCCGTCCGGCACGGCGCCACCGTGCACGGCAGGCGCATCGACCTCACCCCGACGGAGTTCCGGCTGCTGGCGGCGCTCACCGCGGCCGGCGGGGAACTGGTGCGGCGCCGCGAGCTGCTGCGCGCGGGCTGGCCGGAGGGGGCGCAGGTCAGCGACAACACGCTGGACCAGTACCTGACCCGGCTGCGCCGCAAGCTGCGCACGGCGGGGAGCGAACGGACGATCGCCACGGCACGCGGGATCGGCCACCGCCTGACATGACCACCCGCACCCGTCTTGCCGCCCTACTCGCGCCCCGCACCCTGCGCGGCCGGCTCTCCCTGGTCGCACTGACCACCGCCGCGCTGCTGATGGTGATCCTCACCGTGGTGTTCAACACGGTGGTCCGCCACCGCCTCCAGCGGGAGGCGGACGACGAGCTGCGCACCCGCGCCGCGGCCGTCGCCACGACGGTCGACACCCGCCACGGCCGGGTGCGGGTGCTGGAGACCTCCGGTGACCGGCTCCTGGACACCAACGCCTGGATCTACGCGGACGGCCGGCTGCTGGAACAGCCCCCCTCCGGGGGCGGTGCGCTCACCCGCGCCGCCGGTGCCCTGGCCGCCCGCGGCCGACGGGGCTGTGCCGTGGTGCACGGCCCCGACACGGTGCGGCTGTGCGCGGAGCCGGTACCCGGCGCCGGGTCGCGGGCCACCGTGGTCACGGCGCTGGACCTCGCGCCGTACCGGAACTCGGCCGAAACACTGCTGCTGGGCTCGTTCGCGCTGGACGCGGTGATGCTCGCCTGCACCTACGCGCTCACCCGGCTCGCGGTGGGGCGGGCGCTGCGTCCGGTGCGCGCGATGACGGAGCAGGCGACGCAGTGGAGTGCCGTGGGCTCCGAGGAGCGGTTCGCGGGCCGCGGCCGGCCGGCCGAACTGGCCGCGCTCGGCGCCTCGTTGGACGCCCTGCTGGACCGGATCCGGGCGGTGCTGCGGCACGAGCGGCAGCTGACCGGCGAGCTGTCGCACGAGCTGCGCACCCCGCTCAGCCGGATCGTCGCCGAGCTGGACTGGTGGCGCTCCCGGCCGCGGTCCGCCGCCGAGACCCGGGCCTCCCACGAGGTCATGGCCGAAGCCGCGCAGTCGATGCGCACCATCTGCGACACCCTGCTCGACGAGGCCCGCGAGGGCGTCCCGACGGCACCCGGCACCGCCGACGTACCGACGGTGCTGCACCACCTGTCCGCCGCTCTGGACGCCCCGGACGCGGTGCGGATCGTCGTCGCGGGCGGCCCCGCGCCGCTCACGGCCGGGGTCAAGCCCGCGCTCCTCGAACGGATCGTCAGCCCACTGCTGGCCAACGCCGTCCGCTATGCCCGTACGACGGTCACACTCGCCGTGAGCCGGACGGACGGCGGCATACGGGTGGAAGTGACGGACGACGGCCCCGGCGTGCCCGGCGCCTTCACCGAACTGCTCTTCCAGCCCGGCAAGCGGGCCGACCCCGCCGACGGGCACGCCGGGGCCGGCCTGGGACTCCCGCTCGCCCGCCGCCTGGCCCGCTCAGCAGGGGGCGAGGTGACCCACGACCCCGGGCACGGTCCCGGCGCGCGGTTCCTGGTCACGCTGCCCGCCGGCTGAGTGCATCCGCGCGCCCCGTGCGGGGCGGACCCCCCGGCCCGCGGGAGGCGATCCATCATGGAGGTAGGGGCGGATCCCTGAGGAGGAGTACGGCATGGCCGGATCGGAGTCTGACGTCACCGAGGGCGCTGCGGGCGGCAAGTCGCGGTTCGACGACATCTACGACCGGCCGGATCCCCGCGCGTACTTCCGGCGGCTGGCCCCGCTGGACTACGAGATCCCCCACCACGCCCAGCCCGTCTTCCGGCAGGCCGCTGCCGAACGGGCCGCGTCCAGCACCGCGGGGCGGCCCGGCCGCCCCGCGGTGCTGGACGTCTGCTGCTCGTACGGGATCAACGCCGCGCTGCTCAACCACGACGTGACGCTGGCGCAGCTGTACGAGCGGTACACCTCCCCCGCCTGCCAGGCGATGTCGACGGCGGAACTGGCGGCACAGGACAAGGGGTTCTACGCCGAGCGGCGCCGGGCGGACGCCGTGCCGGTCATCGGCCTGGACATCTCGGCACCCGCCGTCCACTACGCGCGCGAGGTCGGGCTCCTGGACGCCGCCTTCACCGACGACCTCGAACACGGCTCCCCCGGCCCCGGGCTGAGCCACGCCCTGGCCGACGTCGGCCTCATCACCCTGACGGGCGGCGGCAGCTACATCACCGCCCGCACCTTCACGGCGCTGCTGGAGAGCGCCCGCAGACCGGTCTGGGTCAGCGCGTTCGTCCTGCGGACGGTGTCCTACCACCCGGTCGTCCAGGCTCTGGCCGCACACGGTCTGACCACCACCGTCGATGTCTCCCGCACCTATCCGCAGCGCCTCTTCACGGACGAGCGCGAACGCCGCTACGCGATCCAGGCGGTACGGGCGCTGGGCGGCGACCCCACGGGGCGCGAAGAAGCCGGTCGTTTCCACTGCCTCCACTACGAGTCCCGGCCCGGTACTCCGTGACAGCCGGTGGAAGACCCTGCCTGGGGACCCGTTTCCGCTGTGACGTCCTTGCGGGCCACGATGAACGCATCAGGAGCGCCGGCGCGGGACGGGTCAGGGCAGGACGTGCGGTCCGTCCGGGCGGGTGGTGCGCTGCTCGACCATCTCCCGGCTCAATGCCTCGGTCTCCGGTTCCGGCAGCCGCTCGAAGCCGTCCGCGGTGATGACGCAGACGACGGGGAAGATACGGCGGTTCAGGTCGGGGCCGCCGGTGGCCGAGTCGTCGTCCGCCGCGTCGTACAGCGCCTGGAGCGCGGCGAGGGCGGCCTCGCGGCGGGTGAGGCCGGGCCGGTACAGCTTCTTCAGGGCGCCCCGGGCGTACGGGGAGCCGGACCCCTCGGCGTAGAAGTCCTGCTTCTCGTAGAGACCGCCGGCCGCGTCGAAACCGAAGATCCGGCCGCGGCCGCCCTCGGGCGCCGTGAGGTCGTATCCGGCGAGCAGCGGGACGACGGCGAGGCCCTGCATGGCCTGGGCGAGGTTCTGCCGGATCATGGCCGCGAGGCGGGTCGCCTTGCCGCCCAGGGTCATCGGGGTGCCCTCGATCTTCTCGAAGTGCGTGAGCTCGACCTGGTAGAGCCGCACCATGTCGACGGCGAGGCCGACGGTGCCGGCGAAGGCGACGGCCGTGAAGTCGTCGGCGGGGTGCACCTTCTCCAGGTCGCGCTGGGCGATGAGGTTGCCCATGGTGGCCCTGCGGTCGCCGGCTATCAGCACGCCGTCGCGGTAGGTGAGGGCGAGCACGGTGGTGCCGTGCGGGAAGCGGTCGGGGGCCATGCGCACGCCGTCGGGCAGCGAGCGGGCGGCGGGCAGCAGCCCGGGCCGGTGCGCGGCCAGGAAGTCGGTGAAGGACGACGTCCCCGCGTGACATCCGAGTCCTACCTGCGGCGGGCGCGCGGGAAACTCCCCGTCGCTCACAGGGCCTTGCGCCGCACCAGCACCCCGAGCACGACCAGCCCCGGCAGCAGCGGTACCCACACGGTCAGCAGCCGGTAGCCGAGCACGGCGGAGGCGGCGGCCACCGTCGGGGCGCCGGAGACGGTGAGGGCGAGGGCGAGCGCCGCGTCGAGGGAGCCGAGGCCGCCCGGAGTGGGCAGCAGCGCGGCGGCGCTGCTCGCGGCGAGGTACAGCAGGGCCACCTGGAGCGGGGGCAGTGGCAGAGCGACCGCCCGGGTGACGGCGATGAGGACCAGACAGTGCAGGGCGGCGAAGGCGAGGGAGCCGCCCCACAGGGCCACGGCTCGTACGGGGCTGACGTGCAGGGCGCGGATGTCGGTCAGGGCGGCCGACAGGGCCCGTCGGCAGCGTCCCCACCAGGGGCTCGCCGGCAGGACCGCGAGCAGGGCGAGGCCGCCGGCGGCGACGGTCAGGGTCACGGGGCTGAGGGGCGGGAGGCGCAGCAGGCCGGGGCAGGCGGGGGTGAGCACGGCGATCAGCGCCAGGCGGACGGCGGCGCCGGCGGTGGCCTTGACGACGAGGGCGCCGACCGAGCGGCCGGCGGGCAGTCCGCAGCGCATCAGGAACCGCAGGTTGACCGCGCCCGCGCCGAGCCCGGCGGGCAGCAGGTGCCCCGCGGCGGAGGCGGCGAACTGGGCGGCGAGCAGCCGGCGTCGGGGCAGCCGTCGTACGACCGCGCCCTGCTGGGCGAGCGCCGAGGCCGCCCAGGTGCCGACGGCCGCCGCCGCGCCGGCCAGCAGCCAGCCCCGGTCGGCGCCGGCCAGCCGCCAGGCTCCGTCCTCCAGCACGGGCCAGTGCCGGCGGACCAGGTACAGCCCGCCGAGCAGGACGGTGAGCAGAACGCCCGCGTGCCAGCGGGCGCGGCGCCGGCCGAGGAAGACGGCGAGGTCCGCCGGTGAGGTCATCGGCCGCTCTCCGGCACGGTGAAGTACAGTCGCCCGCCGTCGAAGGGCTGGGTCGGCCAGTCGCGGGCGTACCCGGGCGGCCCGGAGCCGGCGGGCACCAGTACGGCGACCGGGATGCGCAGGGCGGTGCCGGCGATGCCGTGCTCGGTGGCGTTGGCGTTGTGCCCGCTCGTCGCGGCCGAGGCGCAGCCGGCGTAGAACGCGATCGGGATGGCCTCGTTCCCGGTGAGCAGGCAGGGCGGGCGGACACCGAGCCGGTGCAGGGCGGCGGCCGTGCGGGACCAGCCGCGGTGCTGTGCGGTGGTGGTGTCCACCGTGTGTGTCAGGACGGCCAGTTGCACCGCGAGGTGGACGGCGAGTCCCAGGGCGAGAAGCGTGGCGACGACCGGGCGCCAGGGCCGGCGCGGTGCGCTGACCAGGTGGGTCAGCGCGTCGGCGACCGGGAGCGCGAGCAGGGCGTAGGCGGGCAGCAGGAAGCGCGGGGCCGCGTAGTCGATGAGGAACAGGTAGGGGAACGCGGCGGTCGCCGCGCAGGCGAACGGCAGCAGCGTGGCCGTCGTACGCCGGGCGCGGACGGCGACGGCGAGCCCGAGCACGGCGAGCAGGGGCAGGGCGAACCACCAGGCGGTGACCACCGGGTGGGGCAGGTCCCCGGTGCAGGGCCGGCACAGGGTCCGGCCGCCGAGGCTGCGCAGTTGGTCGATGACGGCGAAGTGCGCCCCCAGACCGCCCTGGATCGCCGAGGCGTCGGCGAGTCGGCGCAGCAGGCCGCCGTAGCCGGCGTAGGCCTCGACGATCCACTCGGCGGCACCGGCCGCGAGCCCGGCGAGCAGCACCGCGAGGGGCCGCCAGTGGCGGCGGGCGAGGCCGAGGACGAGCAGCGGCAGCACCGCCCAGACGGCGTCCATGGGCCGCATCCAGGCCATGAGCGCGGCGCTCGCCGCCAGGCCCCGATACGGGGAGCGCCCCTGGCCGGTGCGGGCGCGCAGGAAACAGGCGACGGCGGCCAGGGCGCCCACGGCCACCCAGTAGTTGGGCATGGCCTGCGGGCCGTAGAACAGGGTCACCCACAGGGAGGCGAACAGGGCGCCGGCGAGGGCGAGGACGCGGACCGGGAACAGGCCGCGCCAGGCGCGCAGGGCCAGGAACAGCGCGAGCCCGGACAGCACCGCGAGGTAGATCCGCAGCAGGGGCGTCGAGGACGACCAGGAGGCGACGGGCGCGACGAGCAGGGAGACGCCGCGGGCGCGGGGTGCGCTGAAGAAGGCGGCGGGGGCGTGCGCGCCGACCTGGCTGACGTAGACCGTCTCGTCCCAGCCGAGGCCCATGCCGGGCCGGACGAGGAGCAGTTGGGCCAGGGTGAAGGCCGCGGCCACGGCCGCGAGCACGAGCGTGCCCCGCGTCCGCCGGGCGCCGCCGGCGGTACGGTCCGAGCGCTCGCGCCGCAGTCCCGCCAGTGTGGCGTGCGCGCTGCCGGCCATCTTCACCCCTGTCCCTCGGCGTGCGGAACCCTGTCACCCCGCAGGGAAAACACCGTCAAACTATCCCAAACTCCGGGAGTCAACCGGGCAGACGGCGCCAACCGGCCGACGGCACTACGCGCTGTAAGGTTGGGGCATGGCTGGCACAGGGTCCCGCGGCAGGGTGGAGCGGCGCAGCGCCGGTGCGCTGGAGAGCGAAGTGCTGGCCGCACTCTGGGCGACCGAGCGGCCGCTGACCCCGGCGGAGATCCAGGCCGGGATCGACGGCGCACTCGCCTACAACACCGTGCACACGATCCTCAAACGCCTCTACGACAAGGGGCTGGTGCTGCGGGACGCCGACGGGCGGCGCGGCGCGTACCGTCCGGCGAAGAACGCGGCCGAGCTGACCGCCGAGGCGATGCACGAGGCGCTGGACCGGGGCCCGGACCCGATCGCCGCGCTCCAGCAGTTCGTGACCGGCCTGAGTCCCGAGGAGGAGCGGGCGCTGCGCGAGCTGCTCGCGGGAGGCGGCGTATGACGGTCGGCTGTGCGGCCCGCCGGTGCCGTCCCCGCGGATCGTTCCCGCGTGCGCCGGGCGCGTCCTGACCTCGGCGGCCGTGCTGACCGCCGTGGCCACCGCCCGGCAGCCGGTCCTGCCGGCCGCCGCGCACCGGGCCTCACCGGCCGGGCGCCCCGTTCGGGGCGCGATGCGGCGGCTGCTCCGGCGCCGGGCGGCGGACCACCGGTGGTACGGCCCGCACCGCCGGCCCGTCCGTGCTCACGGTGAGCGGCTCGCCATGGTGGCGCAGGCTCAACGGCGGCCCGTCCAGCAGCGCGTACGTCGCCTTGTCCGCGCTGATCTCCACCCGCAGCCGCCGGCCGCGGAACTCCACGTTGAAGGCGAGCCGGCTCAGCCGCTCGGGCAGGCGCGGCGCGAACCGCAGCCGCTCGCCGTCGCGGCGCATTCCGCCGAAGCCCGCCACCAGCGCCATCCAGGTACCGGCGAGTGAGGCGATGTGCAGCCCGTCGCGGGTGTTGTGCTCCAGGTCCTGCAGATCCATCAGGGCGGCCTCGGTGGTGTAGGCGTGGGCGAGGTCCAGGTGGCCCGCCCGGGCGGCGACGACGGCCTGGCAGCAGGCGGACAGGGACGAGTCCCGGACGGTCAGCGGCTCGTAGTAGGCGAAGTTCCGGGCGATCTGCTCCTCGTCGTGCTCCGCTTCGAACCAGTCGCCGCAGGTGTACATGGCCAGCACCAGGTCGGCCTGCTTGACGACCTGCTTGCGGTAGAGGTCGAAGTACGGGAAGTGCAGCAGCAGCGGGTACTGGTCGGCGCGGGTGCCGGCGAAGTCCCAGCGCTGGTAGCGGGTGAACCCGGCGTGCTGTTCGTGGACACGCAGTTCGTCGTTGTACGGGATGTGCATCGCCTCGGCGGCGTCCCGCCAGGACGCGGTCTCCTCCTCGTCCACGCCGAGCCGGGCCGCCTCACGCGGGTGGCGTTCGGCGGCGTCGGCCGCGGCGAGCAGGTTCTGCCGGGCCATGAGGTTGGTGTAGGCGTTGTCGTCGGCGACCGCGCTGTACTCGTCGGGGCCGGTGACGCCGTCGATGTGGAAGGTGCCGCGGGTGTCGTGGTGGCCCAGCGAGCGCCACAGCCGGGCCGTCTCCACCAGCAGCTCCACGCCGGCCTCGCGTTCGAAGACGGTGTCGCCGGTGGCCTCGACGTACCGGACCACGGCATCCGCTATACCGGCGTTCACATGGAAGGCGGCGGTGCCGGCCGGCCAGTACGCCGAGCCCTCCGGTCCCGCGATGGTCCGCCAGGGGAACGCGGCGCCGCCGAGCCCCAGCTGGGCGGCGCGCTCACGGGCCTCGTCGAGGGTGTTGTACCGCCAGCGCAGCGCCTCCGCGACGGCCGCCGGCGCGGTGTGGGTGAGCACGGGCAGCACGAACATCTCGGTGTCCCAGAAGGCGTGCCCGTCGTAGCCGGAGCCGGTCAGGCCTTTGGCGGGGATCGCGCGCTGCTCGGCGCGCGCCCCCGCCTGCAGCACGTGGAAGAGCGCGAAACGGACGGCCTGCTGGACCTCCTCGTCGCCGTCCACCTCGACGTCGGCGCGGGCCCAGAAATCGTCCAGGCAGGCCCGCTGGTCGTCGAGCAGGCCCTGCCAGCCGTCGTGCGCGGCGGCGGCGAGCGCGGCGTCGACCTGGTCGGCCATCGCGGGCAGCGAACGGGCGCCGGACCAGCCGTGGGCGACCAGCTTCTCGACCCGCAGCGCCTGCCCGGGTTCCAGCACCGAGGTGACGGTCAGCCGGGCCACGTCGCCGCCGCTCTCGCTGCGGGTGGTGGTGCGCTGCGGGCCGCTGACGACGTGGTCGGCGGCCACGGCCACCCGCAGGCCGCTGCGCCGCGTGCGGTGCACCAGCCGCAGCCGGCCGCCGGCGGCGAAGTGGTCCTCCTGCTCCAGCGGCGACTGCAGCGCCATGGCCGCGCGCGGGTCGCCGTCGGACTCGGGCAGGGACTCGTTGGCGACCAGCTCGGACTGGATCACCACGCGGCTGCGTCCGCCGACGGCCTCCACCTCGTAGGCGATCGCGGCCATCGCGCGCTGCGTCAGCGACACCAGCCGGGTCGAGCGCACCCGGACCGTGGAGCCCGCCGGGGAGGTCCACTCGCAGGTCCGCTCCAGCACCCCGCGGCGCAGGTCCAGGACCCGCTCGTGGGCGACGAGGCGGCCGTAGCGCAGGTCGAACGGTTCGTCGTCCACCAACAGCCTCAGGACCTTGCCGTTGGTGACGTTGATGACCGTCTGGCCGGACTCCGGGTAGCCGTAGCCGGCCTCCGCGTACGGCAGCGGGTGCACCTCGTGCACGCCGTTGAGGTAGCTGCCGGGCAGGCCGTGCGGTTCGCCCTCGTCGAGGTTGCCGCGCCAGCCGACATGGCCGTTGGAGAGGGCGAACACCGACTCGCTCTGGGCGAGGACGTCGAGATCGAGGGCGGTCTCCCGGACGGCCCACGGCTCGACGGCGTACGAACGGTCGGTGATCACCGCTTGCCTCCCAGTTCGGCGAGATCCTTCACCACGACGCTCGCGCCGTGGGCGTACAGCGCGTCGGTCTGCCCGGCCCGGTCCACCCCGACGACGTATCCGAAGCCGCCCGCGCGGCCCGCGTCCATGCCGGCCAGCGCGTCCTCGAAGACGGCGGCCCGCCGCGGCTCGACGCCCAGGTCGCGGGCGGCGGCGAGGAAGGTGTCGGGGTGCGGCTTGCCCGGCAGGTGCCGGTCGGCGGCGACCACGCCGTCGATCCGCACGTCGAAGAAGTGCTCGGCGCCGACGGAGCGCAGCACGTCCCGGCAGTTGGCGCTGGAGGAGACGATCGCCGTGCGCAGCCCCCCGGCGCGGACCGCCGCCAGATAGCGCAGGGTGCCCTCGTAGGCCTCGACGCCGCCGGTGCGGATCCTCTCCAGCAGCAGGACGTTCTTGCGGTTGCCGAGGCCGTGCACGGTAGGCGTGTCCGGTGGGTCCCCGGGGGTGCCCTCGGGCAGGTGGATGCCGCGCGAGTCGAGGAAGGCCCGGACGCCGTCGGCGCGGGGTCGGCCGTCGACGTACTCGTCGTAGTCGGCGACCGGGTCGAAGGGCCGTCCCCGCTCCCCCTGGTAGTCCCGCAGGAACGCGTCGAACGTCTCCTTCCAGGCGGCGGCGTGCACGACGGCGGTCTTGGTGACGACCCCGTCGAGGTCGAAGAGACAGGCCTGGATTCCGTCGGGAAGACCGAGCTGAGTCATACCCTGCACTGTTCCCCCCGGGGCGCCGTCCAGTGAGTGGCGCACGCCACACAGTGCGCGAGCTCCGGGTGACACACTCGGCTGTGTGCCGCCGACCTTCGACGATCTCCTCGCCCGTGCCCGCGCACTGCCCCGGGACGGCCGACGCGCCCTGCTAGGCATCGCGGGCAGCCCGGGTGCGGGCAAGACCACCCTCGCCGAGCATCTGGTGCGCGCCCTGAACGCCGACGGGCCGCCGTGGGCGGCGCATGTCCCCATGGACGGCTTCCACCTCGCCGACGCCGAGCTGGACCGGCTCGGCCGCCGGGCTCGCAAGGGGGCGCCGGACACGTTCGACGCGGCCGGGTACGCGGCGCTGTTGCGGCGGTTGCGGGAGGACGCCGACGACGTGGTGTACGCGCCGGGGTTCGAGCGGGTGCTGGAGCAGCCGATCGCGGGCGCGATCCCGGTGCCGCCGACGGCCCGGCTGGTGGTGACCGAGGGCAACTACCTCCTGCTGACGGAGGGTTCGTGGGCGCGGGTGCGACCGTGTCTGGACGAGGTGTGGTTCTGCGAGGCGGAGGAGGACGAGCGGATCCGCCGACTGGTCGCCCGGCACGAGGAGTTCGGCAAGGACCACGAGACGGCCGTGGCCTGGGTCCGGTGCACGGACCAGCGCAACGCCGAGCTGGTGGCGGCGACGCGGGGGCGGGCGGACCTGGTGGTACCGGTCGCCTGAACGCCTCCCGGTGCCCCACCGCGCCTCGGTGCCTCGCGAGCCCCGCACGGGCGGGGCGGTGCCGGCCGGGGCACGCTGGTCGCGGGCTCCGGCGGACGCCCTCGGCCAACGGCGACGCGCGGGTCGCGGGCGGCACGCCGCGGGGGCCGAGCGGCTGCGGGTGCGCGGCGCCTGCGCGCGGGACGCGGGCGCGCTGGAGGTCGCGCTGCGCAGCGGAGGCAAGGCGCCGCTGACGGTCCGTCGCCTCGCCGTGCCGGCCGGCTCGGCGGTGCCGTCCCTGCGGTTCGGCGCCGAGCGGCCGCCGACGGCGGGCAGCACCCTGCCGGTGCCGGACGCGCCCCGGCCGTCCGGCCGGTTCACCCGGATCGCGATGAACTCCGGCCTGCTGCGGGCCGTACCCGTGTACACGGCAGAAGGTCTGCCGGTACGACTCGTGGAGCGGTGACGCCTCCGGCGGCGGGAGCGGTGCGACGGCAGGGCCATGATCCGGCCCGCCGCCGTTCCCGCCACCCCTCGGCCGGTGCCACCGCGGGGCGGATGATGGCGCGCACACAGCACCTGGTTCTCACCCGGGAAGCCCCGGCCGAAGAGCCGTCACGGCCGGCCCCCGGCCGCCCGTACGCCCGGCTGCGCCGCCACCGGCGGTGGCTGGTCCCGCTGGTGGCCGCGCTGCTGCTCGCGCAGATGGCCGCGGCGATGGTCACCACGGCCGTCCAGCAGACGCCGACGATCGACGAGCCGGTGTACGTCGCGACGGCCACCGACTACCTGCGTGAGCACCGGATCCGCTACAACCCCGAGCATCCGCCGCTCGGCAAGCTGCTGATCGCGGCCGGTGTGGCGGTGGCCGACCCGCGCTACGACCCGTCGTACCCCGGCACTCAAGGGGACGTGGGCCGGCATCTGCTGTACGAGTCCGGCAACGACCCCTGGCGGCTGATGTTCTGGTCCCGGCTGCCGGTGATCGTGCTGACGCTGCTGTTCGGGCTGGTCGCGTTCGCGTTCGCCCGCGAGCTGACGGGCACGGCGGGCGGTCTGGTGGCGCTCGCGCTGTACGCCTTCTCGCCCGACCTGATCGCGCATGGTTCGCTGGCCACGCTGGACGTGCCGATGGCCGGGTTCGTCCTGACGTCGGCCTGGCTCGTGTGGCGGGCCCGGCGGCGGCCCCTGCCGTACCTTCCGCTCGCCGGTGCGGCCCTCGGCGCGGCCGTCGCGACCAAGATGAGCGCACTGCCGGCGGTACCGGTCCTGATGGGTCTGGCCGCGCTGTCCACCCTCGCCGCGGGCCGCAGCCGGGGACCGGCGGCGAACAGGGGACCGGCACGCTGCGCGCGGTCCGCGCTCGCAGCAGCGCGCGTCGCCGGCCGGCGCGACACCCCGCGCCGCCCCGGGATCGGAGCCGGGGTCCCCCTCGTGCCCGCGCGGCCGGGGGGCGGGCGGTGCTGGAAAGCGCTCTCGGTGATCGCGGGCGGGCGGTGCCGGAGAGCGCCGTGGGCGGCCTTCGGCGGGCGGCGGCGGAAAGCGCTGTCCGCCCTCGCCGGGGCGGGCGTCCTCCTGCTGGTGGCGGTCGGTGTCGTCTGGGCCGCGTACCTGGCCGTCGATCCGCGGCTGCGGTTCACGCCCGCCGAGCCCGTGCCGGTCCTGCACGGGCTGCGCGGGCGCCTGGTGGACCTGCTGCCGGTGCCGGGCGCGTACCGGGCCGGGATGCGGGTGCAGTTCGGGCTGGAGTACCAGCCGTGGCAGGGCTATCTGTTCGGGCACCTGTACACCGGCTCGCTCTGGTACTACCTGCCGGCCGCCCTGCTGGTGAAGTCGCCGCTCGGGCTGCTGGTGCTGGGCGCGGCCGGCGCCGTGACGGTCGTGGCGCTGCCAGGGCTGCGGCCCGCCGCGCCGTATCTGCTGCTGCCGCCCGGGGTGCTGCTCGCGGCGGCCATGACGGGGTCGCGGGACTTCGGGACGAGGTACGCGCTGTGCGTGCCGGTGTTCCTCGCGGTGGCGGCGGCCTGTGTGCCGCGGCCCGGCCGGCGGTGGACGGCGGTGGCGGCGGCCGCGCTGGTGCTGTGCACGGCGGTGAGTTCGGCGCGGACGTTCCCGTACTACCTGCCGTACTCCAACGAGGCGTTCGGCGGCCCGGCGCACACCCATCGGCTGCTGCACGACTCCAACGTCGACTGGGGACAGGACCTGGGCCGGCTCGCCGACCGGCTCCGGCAGCGGTATCCGGGCGAGCGGGTGTGGCTGGTGTACAAGGGCAGCGGCGTGCCGTCGTACTACGGCATCCGTGCCGCCGATCCGCGCACCGTACCGCCGCAGCGGGTGCACGGGCTGCTGGTGGTGTCGGACTCCGCGCTCGCCAAGGCGCGCGGACGGCTCGCCGAGCTGGTCGGAAGCAGCAGGCCGGCCGGCGAGGTGGGGCATTCGATCAGCCTCTTCCGACGCTGAAACCTCCTGCTCAAGCCCCTGTTCACGACGGTCGGTGAGCTATGTTGAGTGCTTGTGGCAGACAAAGGAGGCGGACCGGTGCCCTCGCCGCAGCAGGCCCGCGCGCAGGCGTCAGCGATCACCTCGGGCAAGGCCGTGCCCGAGGCCGAGGCCGCACCGACCTCCCGGCTGCGGGAACTCTTCGACGGCCCGCGTCTGTCGCCGGGGCAGCGGCGCATCGCCCAGTACCTGATCGAGCACATCACCGAGGCCGCGTTCCTCTCCATCACCGAGCTGGCCGACCGGGTCGGGGTCAGCCAGCCCTCGGTCACCCGCTTCGCCGCCGCCGTCGGCTTCAGCGGTTATCCCGCGCTGCGCGAGAAGCTCCAGGCGATCGCGCTGAGCACCCTGGCCGGCGGGCCGGGCGAGGAGGACCGGGCCAACGAACTGCAGGCGGCCGTCGACGCCGAGATCGAGAACCTGGAGAACCTGCGACGGGACTTCGCCGACCCGGACCGGGTCATCCGGGTCGGCCGCGAACTGTCCCGCTCCACCCCGCTGACCGTGCTGGGACTGCGCATCTCGGAGTCGCTGGCCGAGTACTTCGGTTACGCCGCCCGCCGGATCCACCCCGACGTGCGGCTGGTCACGCGGGGCGGCAGCGTGGCCTACGACGCGCTGCTGCAGTGCCGCGAGGCCGGCGGCACCTGGGTGCTGGCCTTCGCCATGCCCCGGCACTCCCAGGAGACGCTCCAGGCGGTCCGCGTGGCGCGCGGCGCGGGTCTGAAGGTCGCCCTGGTGACCGACCTGGCGCTCGGGCCGCTGGCCGACGAGGCCGACGTCACCTTCGCCACCGGCACGGGCTCACGGCTCGTGTTCGACTCCTACGCCGCGCCGGGCATGATGGCGGCCGCACTGCTGCAGGCCATGACCGACGCCGATCCGGAGCGCACCCAGGCCCGCCTGGAGAAGTACGAGCAGCTCTCCGACCAGCACCAGTTCTTCATGAAGGACTGAATCCCGCAGTTCGTGCGCCCGTGCGCCGGTCTGGTGAAGATCCTGCGGTTCCCCTGCCGTGGACAGGGATCTTCCACGACAAATCACGCATGAATGTTTTCATACGTCTTGCAAAGCGAACGGCATATATAAATACTTCACCCGCGGACCCACCGCTCGCCCACCGCCCCGAGAAAGCCGACGGACCGCCCATGCGTACGCACGTCCCCGCGCAGCGCCGGTTCCCGACGCCCGGGGCGCCCGCACGGACATCCCCAGCCGCCGTCTCCTACCCACGTCGGCGCGGGGGGTGTACCGGGGCGTGTCGTCTGCGCGACGCGCCCGTGGCGGCCCCGGCCATCCCCTAGGCCGGGGCCGCCCCGCACCCGTCGGACCACCCTCACGACGCCGCCCACCGGAAGCGATGATCATGCCTCTGACCAGCACCCGTATCAGCCACGACTGGCCCTGTCAGGTCAAGACGCCGGGCTCGTACGACTGGGAGCGCTCGGCGGCCAAGTGGCTGCGCGAGCTGATCCCCGCGCGCTACGCCAGCTATCCGGCCCTCATCCGCCACCCCGTCCTGCTGGCCCGGCACGCCCAGCTGCAGGTCCAGCAGGAGATCCGGGTGGCCCGCACCGCGTTGCAGACCGCACGGGCCGAGCTGCCCATGCTCGGACTGCCCGAGTCGGTCATCGAGCACACGATCAAGCTGTACGCCGCCGAGGTCCTGCAGCTCCAGCACATCGCGCGCAGCGTCCGCGCCGTCAGCGAGGCGCTGGCCGGGAGGGGCACGGGCCGCTGATCCGCCGCCCGTCCCGGCTCCGCCGGTCAAACGGCGCGCGCCACGGTTCGCCCCCGCTCGTGCGAACGGCCTCCGGGTGCCGCCCGGCGGCAGCCCCGTATGCCCCGTAGCACGGAGCCCGTGTCAAGCCCGGGAATCCGTACCCGGCAGACGAGTGATCCAAGGGGGCCGGATGTGCCATGCTCGTCGCGTGACGAGCGAGCCCGTGCACCCGCTTGACCCCACCGGCGCCGATCCGGCGGCGCTGGCCAAGGTCGTCGCCCGGCAGCGCGCGGAGCTGGAACGGCTCAGGGACCTGGCCGCCACCTCCGCGGTCCTGGAGCGGGCCAAGGGCGTGCTGATGGCCGTCACCGGGTGTACCGCCGAAGCCGCGCACCAGGAGCTGCTGCGGCGCGCCGAGGACGGCAACCGCACGCTCCTCGAAGAGTGCTGGCTCACCCTGGGCGGCCTGCTGCCCCCGAAGGAGCAGCCGCCCGCCCCGCCCCCGGGCCCCGCCGCACCGCCCGCCGCCGGCACCCGGCAGGTCGCGCCGGCCGGCACGGCGGACCTGGCGAAGACACTCGGGCACATCGGCCGGGACCTGGTCCGGGTCGGCACCCCGCACGAGCTGGCCCAGTGCCTGCTGGACCACGTGGCACCCGAGACGGGCGCCGACGCCGTGATGCTGTACCAGCGGCTGCCCGAGGGCGGGCTCGAACTGATCGGCCACGCCGGCATCGGCGCGCCCCTCGCCGCGCAGTGGCGGTACGTGCCCCCGGTGCCGGGTGTGGTCCCGTTCGACGCCCTGCGGTGCGGCGAGCCCCGCTGGCTGGAGGATCTCGTCGCGGAGGGCGACCGGTTCCTGCTGATGGGAGAGGCGGCGGAGCGCTGGCCCAGCCGGGCCTGGCTGCCCGTGCCGGCCGGGAACACCGCGTATGTGGCCCTCGGCGTGCTGCGCGGGCGCGGCGGGCCGTTCGCAGCGCGGGAACGCGAGCTGCTGCGGGCCGTGGCCCGGCTGTGCGCGGGCCGGCTGCGCGCCTTCGACTGCCCCGTGGAACGCTCCGGTGACGGTGTCACCCACGCGGTGCAGGCGGTGTTCGACGCGCTGCCGGGCGCGACGATCCTGCTGGCGCCGCTGCGCGCCGCCACCGGCGAGGTGGAGGACTACCGGATCGAGGCCGCCACCCCGGAGGCGGTCGACGTGTTCGGCCGGACCGGCCGGCAGATGGTCGGCAGGCACGTCCTGGAGAGCTACCCGTCCGTCGCGGGCGAGCCGCTGTGGCACGGCTATCTCCAGGCCCTGCGGACGGGTGTGCCGTTCGAGAGCGAGCCGTTCGTCTACCAGGAGGTGATCGGCGAGGTCCCCGTGACCGCCACCTACTCGGTGCGGGCCGCGCCGCTGGGCGACGGACTGCTGGTCACCTGGGTGCGCAACGACCCCGCGGACCGGCAGGAGCAGCGCCTGTCCGACGTGCAGCGGCTCGGCAACCTCGGCTGGGCGAACTGGAACCTGATCACCCAGGAGATCTCCTGGTCCGAGCAGACGTACGCCGTGCTCGGCCGGACCCGCGAGCAGCGGCCGCTCCGTCTGGAACAGCTGCCGGATCTGGCCCTGCCGGGGGACGCGGGCCCGCTCGCCCACGCGATCGCCGAACTGGTCCGCCGCGCCCGGCCGCTGGATGTGCCGTTCCGCATCGACGCACCCGGGGGCGTCCGGCACCTGCGGCTGGTCGCGGAGGCCGTCACCGCGCTGGACGGCGCCACGGTCGAGGTGCACGGCTTCGTCCAGGACCTCACCCCGCAGCGCAGCGCGGAACTGGCGCTGGTGGAGAGCGAGCGGGCGATGCTGCTGCAGCGCGGGATCCTGCAGGCCGAACGGGCCCTGGCCGCCCGGCTGCAGCATGCCCTGCTGCCGCTGCCGAGCAAGCCGGTGCGGCTGGCCGGGCTGCGCGTCGAGGTGGCGTACCTGCCCGCACAGTCCGGTATCCACGTCGGCGGTGACTGGTTCAGCGCGATCGAACTGCCCGACGACGACGCGTTGTTCGTGGTCGGTGACGTGGCGGGGCACGGCATCGGCGCGGTGGCCACGATGGCCCAGCTCAGATTCACCGCGAAGGGCATGATCACCACCGGCTCCTCACTGACGGGGGCGCTGGACCGGCTCAACTACCTGCTGCTGCACTCCCGCGACAGCCAGACCACCGCCACCCTGGTGCTCGCCCGCTACAACCCCCGCCGGCGCGTCCTCGCCTGGGCGCAGGCCGGCCATCTGCCGCCGCTGCTGGTACGCCGCGGCGAGGTGCGCTACCTCGACCGGCCCGGCGGCATGCTGCTCGGCGCGACCGCGGCCCCCGCCTTCGAGGCGGCGGAGCTCCACCTGGAACCCGGAGACCGGCTGCTGCTGTACACCGACGGCCTGGTCGAACGCCCCGGCGAGAGCCTCGACACGGGCCTGGCACGGCTGGCCGAGGCGGCGCGCGCCCATGGCTGCGGCGAGTCGGGGTCCCTGGAGGCGCTGCTCGCCACGATGCTCGCGGACGAGCGGCGGGACGACGTGTGCGTGGTCGACATCAGGATGCCGCTGGAGGGCGTGGCCGACGGGGCGGAGGCCCCGGAGGCGGACGCGTAGGGGCGGTCGCGGGACCGGTGCGCGGGTGGCGGGCGGTCTCCGTCGCCTGGTCAGTCGTCGTCCCGGTGTCGCCAGTACCAGCAGACGCCGACGATCAGCGCCAGCAGGAACACGGCGGGCACGAGCAGACCCGGGATGCGGGAGCCGGTCATCGGGCTGGCTTTCGGTCGCGGTACGGCGGAGCACCCGCGACCGTCGCCGCGGGCTGACCAGCATGGGGCCGGGCCGCCGCGCCCGCCGGCGGCTTTCCCGAAGTGTTGCCCGGCGTTCGAATCCGGTCAGTCCACGGGGTGACCGGCGTCGATACCGGCCGCGTCGGACAGCCGCAGCAGCGGGCCGTCCCGCCCCTCGCCCCACTCCACCGGGTCCAGGACGAAACCGACGTGGTCGCCGCCGTCGGTGCGGTGCAGGATGGTGCCCACGAACCAGGCCGCCGCCTCGCGCAGGACCACTGCGCCGCCGTACCCCTCGGACCGGTCCAGGTGCGCGAACTTGTCGATCTCGTCGCCGGTTTGGCCGCCGAAGAGTTCCGCGAGCTCCCGCTGGTCGCGGGTGAGCAGGTGGACGGCGAGGTGCTGCGCGGCCCGGGCGACCCGGTAGGTGTGGTTGGCCTTGGACAGCCACACGGAGAACCGGGGCGGCCGGATGGAGCACTGCGAGGCGAAGCCGACCAGACACCCGGCCCGCTCACCGTCGGCCACGGCCGTGACCACGCACATGTCGGGGTTCAGCCGGCGGAAGAATCCGTCCATGCCGGCCGTGCCGGCCCTGCCGCCCGTCGTACCGTCCACGTCCGCCATGGCACCGCGCTCCCGTCCGCCGCTCCGGCCCGGCCTCGGCTCATGCGGCGAGGCCCGGGTGCGGCCCGCGCTGCCCGGTGTTCCCCGCGTGCCGCTCACGCATCGTCGCCGGGGCCGGTCCGCGACTCAAGCGCGCGGCGCGTGTCGTCGCCGTGGACGCCGGTCTCGTCGCCGCCGGTGCCGTACCGGGTTCCGCCCGGTGGCGCCCTGGCGGAGGGTGCCGTGGCCGTCGGGCGGCCTCCGTCTCGCACGCGGCCGTTCGAGGTCGAGCGGTGTCGGCACCTGGCTCTCCGAGAAAGCGCGTGCTAGAAAGCGCCGACATGACGACTCCTTGGTCACGCCGTGGCTTTCTGACCGCCTGCTCGGGAACAGCGCTCGCGCTGGGTCCCGGCAGCCGGGTCTCCGCGGCGCCGGACGCGTTCGCGGCGCTCCGCGCGAGGTGGCGGACCCTGATCCTCGGCGAGGGGTTCAGCGCCCTGGCCGAACCCTTCAGGAGCCGGCTCACCGACCTGGGCACGACGGCGAGCCGGTACCGGGCCGCCATGGCCCCCACCACCGGCTCCCTGTGGCCCGACCTGGTCTACGCCGACCCGGATCCGGACACCGGCCCGGAGTCCGTCGGCCGCTCGGGGAACATGAACACCAGCTACACCCGGCTGAGCACGCTCGCGCAGGCCTACTGCCTGCCGGGTACCGGCCTGACCGGCGACACGGACCTGCGGGACGCGCTCCGCACGGGCCTGGACCATCTGCACGACGACGTCTACAACGCGGGCCGGACCTGGTACGGCAACTGGTACAGCTGGCAGATCGGCGCCCCGCAGGCGCTGCTGGACGTGTGCGTGCTGCTGCACGACGCCCTGCCGGCCGCGCGGATCGCCGCCTACCTCGCCGCCGTGGACCACTTCGTGCCCGACTCGGCGGTGGGCAGCTACCGCGGCACCAGCACGGGCGCGAACCGGGTCGATCTGTGCCGGGTGCTGGCGCTGCGCGGGGTCGTCGGGGCGAGCGCGGCGAAGGTGGCGCTGGCCCGCGACGCCCTCTCCCCCGTCTTCCCGTACGTCACCTCCGGCGACGGGCTGTACGCCGACGGCTCGTTCGTCCAGCACACGACGGTGCCGTACACCGGCACGTACGGCTCGGTCCTGCTCGGCGGCCTCGGGCTGCTGTTCGCGCTGCTCGCGGACTCCGAGTGGGAGGTGACGGACCCGAACCGGCAGATCGTGTTCGACGCGGTGGAGCACGCCTGGGCACCGTTCCTCTACAACGGCCTGGTCATGGACGGTGTCGCGGGCCGGGCGATCAGCCGGGGACTCTCGGCCGCGGACCCGAAGCGGATCCAGCAGGACGATCATGTGCGCGGTCATGCGCTCCTCGGGTCGATCGTGCTGCTCGGGCAGGGCGCGAGCGCGGCCGAGAACGCCCGCTGGCGGGCTCTCGTGAAGGGCTGGATGCAGCGCGACCACTACAGCCCGCCGCTCGCCGACCCGGCGCTGAGCCTGCCGCAGCTGGCCCGGCTCAAGGGAGTGCGGGACGACGGGTCGGTGACGGCGGTGGCCGAGCCGACCGGGCACCGGCTGTTCCCGTGCATGGCGCGGGCGACCCACCGCAGGCCCGGCTGGGCGGCCGCGCTGAGCATGGCCGACGAGAGGATCACCTACTACGAGACCGGCAACGGCGAGAACCTGCGCGGCTGGCACACCGGTGCCGGGATGCTCTACTGGTGGGGCGACACCTTCGGCAACGGCCAGTACAGCGATGCCTTCTGGCCCACCGTCGACCCCTGCCGGCTGCCCGGTACGACCGTCTCGCGCAAGGCGCTGGCCGACGCGGCGGGCGGTGAGTGGGGTGCCCCGAAGCCGGACGTGACCTGGGTCGGCGGGGCGACGGACGGGCAGCGGGCCGCGGTCGGGCAGCACCTCAAGGGCCTGCAGTCGACGCTCGTGGCGAAGAGGTCGTGGTTCTTCCTGGACGACGCGGTCGTCTGTCTGGGCGCGGGCATCACGTGCGCGGACGGCACGGCCGTGGAGACGACGGTCGAGAACCGCAACCTCGGCCCGGCCGGCGGCGCGCCGTTCACGGCGGACGGCACGGCCGAGCCCGCCGCCTCCTCCTGGTCGGCCACGCTGACCGGGGCGAGATGGGCGCACATCGGCGGGCACGGCGGCTACGTCTTCCCGGGCGGGGCGACGGTGCGCGCGCTGCGCGAGGCCCGCGACGGCAGTTGGGCCACGATCAACAAGGGCGGTTCGAGCACCGTCCTGAACCGCACGTACCTGACGATGTACGTCGATCACGGCACCGACCCGGCGAACGCGTCGTACGCCTACCTGCTGCTGCCGGGTGCCACCGCGGCCCGCACCCGGGCCCGCGCCGCGGACGCGGACTGGCTGAGCGTGCTGGCCAACACGGACAGCCGGCAAGGGGTGGCCGTCGCCTCGCTGGGGTTCACCGGGGTGAACTTCTGGTGCGGCGCCACGGCCGGAACGCTGACCGCGAGCGATCCGTGCTGCGTGATGATCAGCGAGAAGCGGGACGGCACCGCCGTGATCGCCGTGAGCGATCCGACGCGCATGCGCACGAGCCTCACCCTGACCTGGCGGCGGGCGGTCGCCGCGGTGACGTCCGCGCCGGCCACGCTCGCCTCGGCGGCCACCGGGGCCTCGCTGACACTGGCCTTCGGCGATCTCACGGCCACCGCGGGCGCCACCCAGCGGGTCGCGGTCAGGCTGGGCTGAGCGCTCCCTGCACGAACCGGCCCAGGGACGCCGTGAACGCGGTGACGAAGGCGTCCCTGGCCTCCTCCGGCAGGGCGTCCAGGGACAGGTACGGGTTCAGGTCCTCCAGTTCGACCAGCAGGAGGCCGCCCTCGCGGGTGCGGCAGGCGTCGACGCGCTGGATGCCGGTACCGAGGTCGTTCCAGTCGATGAAGCGGCGGGCGAACTCCAGGTCGGCGGCGGTGGCCGCATAGGGCTCCAGCTCCCAGCGGCGCTGCGGGTCCGGGGCGTACAGGGCGTACTGGAAGTCGTCGTCGACGAAGTAGAAGGACACTTCGTGTGCGAAGTCGACGCACGGCTGGATCAGCACCTGGCCGGCGGCGAGCGCGGCGACCTGACCGGCGGGGGCGATCCGCAGGCCGAGGGAGTCCGCGCCGAGCATCGGCTTGACGACGTACCGCTCGGCGGCCGGCAGCAGGTGCAGGTCCTCGGCGCGGCCGACCGTCGGGATGACGGGGAAGCCGGCGGCGCTCAGGTCGAGCAGGTACTGCTTGCCGGCCATGTCCGCCTTGCCGGTGAGAGGGTTGTACACGGGCGTGCCGGTGCTGAGGGCTCGGGCGCGGAAGGCGTCGTAGGCACGCTGGTGGGCGAGGACCGGCCCGCTGTTGCGGACGACCACCGCGTCGAAGCCGTCCACCAGCGCCGCGGCGTCCTGCGGATGGCACAGGGCGAGGTCGAACCGGGCGCGGAGCCGTGAGGTGAGGAAGATGTCCTCGTCGCAGTAGCGGCGCCCGCGGGCCTCGTACGCCAGGTCGGTGACGTAGAGCAGGCGGGGGCGGGCGGCGGGCATGGGGCATCTCCTCGGGCGGTGCGCCGGTGTCGGGGCGGCCGGTCGCCCGGTGCCCGGAGGCGGGGCCTGCCGGCACGGGCCGGTCCCGGCACGGTGCAGAAAGGTTACGGCGCAGGGTGGGCGGCGGGATCGGGCGGGGTCCGGTGCGGCCGGGGCCCCGAGGGCCGTGCCCACTCCCACAGCACTCAGTTCCCCCGATTCCCTCCCGGCACTGCACTGAGTGTCACATTGCCCGTCCCGGGTGCTACGTTCCCCTCCATGAGCTCCAGCAGCGCGGCGACGGCCGCGAAGCCGCCGATGCGGGAGGCCCTCGTGGCGGCGGCCTTCCAGCTCTTCCTGGAACGCGGGTACGAGCAGACCACCGTGGACGACATCGTGACCCTCGCCGGGGTCGGCCGGCGTTCGTTCTTCCGCTACTTCCCCTCCAAGGAGGACGTGGTCTTCCCCGACCACGAGCGCTGCCTGGCCGACATGACCGCCTTCCTCGCCGCGGGCGGCGAGGAGCATGAGCCGGTGCGGCGGGTGTGCGACGCGGCCCGCCTGGTGCTGCGGATGTACGCGGAGAACCCCACGTTCTCCGTGCAGCGCTACCGCCTCACCAAGCAGGTACCGGGCCTGCGCGCCTACGAGCTGTCGGTGGTGTGGCGCTACGAGCGCGCGCTCGCCGAGTACCTGCGCGGGCGGTTCGCCGGACGGCCCGACGGGACGCTGCGGGCCGACGTCGTGGCGGCAGCGGTCGTCGCCGCGCACAACAACGCCCTGCGCTCCTGGCTGCGTTCGGACGGCCTCGGCGACGCGGGCGCCGCGGTGGACCACGCGCTGGGGTATGTGCAGAAGGCGTTCGGGGGCGCCCCCGAGCCCGCCGCACGGCCCGCCGTGATCGGTCCGGTGCCGGGTGGCGGTCCGCGGGACCGCCCCGAGGACGTGGTGGTGCTGGCCTGCCGGCGGGACGCCCCGCTGTGGCGGGTGGTCCAGGAGCTGGAGGCGGCACTCGGTCGCACGTGAGAGCACCCTCTCCAAATTGGGGGTACGGAGTGCCTTTACGAGTGACACTGAGTGCCATACCCTGTCGGCGTGCACGGTGGCACGGCCGCCGCGCACGCGTGTGCCCGGTGCACTCCGGACACGCGGGATTCCGGCCGAGCGCAGGGAGTTGACCAGCGTGTACCACCACTCAGCAAACGCTTCGCATCCGGCGGCCGGCTCCGCGGCGGGAGTTCTGGACCCCGTCTCCGCGGACTCCAAGGACGCCATCCTCTTCCAGCGGTGCACCTGGTGCGGCACCGCGATGTACCACCGGCTGCTGTGTCCGGTGTGCCAGGGCAGCGAGCTGCGCACGGAGCGCAGCGAGGGCGTCGGCACCGTACGGCATTCGACCGTGGTGCACCGCAACACGCCCGCGGCACGCAACGTCTCGCTGATAGAGATGGCCGAGGGGTTCGTCGTACGGGGCCGGGTCATGGGTCCGCCGGTCGGCATCCACAGCGGAGACCGGGTCCGGCTGTCCACCGCCCAGGACCCGGTGCGCGGCGAGCCGGTCTTCCAGCTGCTGGACGAGTCCTACCGGAGCGCCTGGACCTGACGGCGCCGGGACGCCCGCCGCACAACCGGGCGGACCACGGCCGCCGTTGCCGTGATGGCTCGATGTGATCGATCACGTCTCCTTCACGGGCAACCCACGGACTCCGCCTTCCGTCCTCCGGGAGCGAGGGGCTCCCGGGACGGACGGGACGCCCGAGGTCGGGGCTGAAGGAGGAACAGTGGTCCGTGCCCGGCGCATATGGGTGACCGCCACCGCGTTGCTCGCGGTGGCGGGGGCATCCCCAGGGGCGGCAGTAGCCCAGGATCAACCACCGTCACGGTTAGGGGCGTTGGCCTCACCGGAGGACGGGACGCTGCCACCGGGGTGGCGGCTCACCGGCGGCCGGTCGGCGCCGCAGCTGGTGTGGCGGTCGGACCGGCCGGTGCCGATGGGTGACGCCCGGGTCGAATTCCGGTCGGACGGGCGACTGCTGGGAGTGCCCCGGCCCGGCACGGACGGGCGTACCTTCCGGCTGCCGCTGGACGGTCACCAGGCCACGGGGCCGCAGGGGCTGGCGGGACTGCAAGTGTGGTCCGGCGGGCGCCGGCTGGACACGCGGACCGCCCCCGGCGCGCAGCACTCGCCCGGGGTCCCGTCCGCGCCCCGGCCACCGGCCCCGCTGCCCGCGAACGAGGTCGATCCCGGCAAGCCCGGTCCCTACCGCACCCGGACCGGCGAGTACAGCCTGAAGTCGGTGAAGCTGCCGGGCCTCCCGGCCCCGGTCGAGATGCGCGGGGTGGTCGTCTCCCCCGTCGGCGTGTCCGGCCGGCGTCCGCTCGCGCTGTTCCTGCACGGCCGCCACTTCACCTGCTACCGGGGCCAGGACATCACCGGCGACTGGCCGTGCAAGGCCGGCATGAAGCCCGTACCGAGCCACCGCGGCTACCTGCGCGACCAGAAGCTCCTCGCCTCCCAGGGCTATGTGACCGTCTCGGTCTCCGCCAACGGGATCAACGGCCAGGACTCCGCGGCCGAGGACGGCGGCGCCCAGGCCCGCTCCTCGCTGGTGCGGCTGCACCTGGCGCGCTGGGCGGAGTGGGCCGCGCACCCCGGGACCGCGCCGTCCGTCGTACGCCAGTCACCCCGCGCCGATCTGTCCCGCGTGCTGCTCGTCGGGCACTCCCGGGGCGGCGAGGGCGTCAACCGGGCGGCCCTGGACAGCCTCTATCCGCCGGCCGCCGACCAGGACGGCTACCACGGCCCGGTCCGCTGGACCGTCCGCGGCACGGTCCTCATCGGCCCCACCGTCTTCGGCCAGAACCCGGTGCCCGACGTACCGTCCGTGACGGTCCTGCCCGGCTGCGACGGTGACGTCTCCGACCTGCAGGGCGAGCTCTACGTCGACGGCACCCGCGCGGTCAGCAACGGCAGCGCGCTGCACAGTGCCGTGTACGTCATCGGTGCCGACCACAACTTCTTCAACTCCGAGTGGACGCCGGGCCAGGCCGCGGCGCCCGCCGAGGACGACTTCTCCGACGACCCGGACCACCCGGACCCGGTCTGCGGCAAGCACGCGGCGACCCGGCTCACCGCCGACCAGCAGCACCGGGCCGGTTCGACGTACATCGCGTCCGCCGCGCGGCTGTTCCTCGCCGGGGACGACCGGGTGCGGCCGCTGCTGGACGGCTCCGGGAAGCGGGCCCCGTCCGCGGACCCGGCGCGGGTGCTCAGCCACGCGGTGGGCGCGCGCCGGGGTGCCGGGTTCCTTCCCGACGGCGGGGTGACGGTGACCGGCGCCCGGCTGTGCGAAGCGGTGGACCCCAGCCCGGCCCAGGCCTGTCTGGGGCAGGGCGCGAACGGCGCGTCGCCGCACTTCGCGCGGTGGGAGCCCGACCGGGAGACCGGCCGGCACGCGATCGCGCTGCGCTGGACGCGCGCCGGTGCACCGGCACGCATCAGCCTGGAGCAGCCCGTGTCGCTGTCCGGCGCCGAAGCGCTGACGCTGCGGCTGTTCGTGCCGCCGAACTCGCGGGGCACGCGGCTGGACGTGTCCCTCACCGACGCCTTCGGCCGTACGGCCCGGCTGGGCGGCATCAGTGCCGACGGGCTGCCCGGCAGCGAGCGGACGACGTCCTACTGGGCACGCGAGTTCCGGGTGCCGCTGACGGCGGCCACCCGCGCCGGACTCAGGCTCGGCTCGGTCAAGTCGATGGAGCTGACGGCGCGTTCGGCGTCCGGGCAGGCCTGGCTGATGGACGCGTGGGGCTGGCGGCCGGGGACGCCCGCGGCTCGGGCGGCGACGCTGCCCCGGGTGGACATCGGCCGCCGTACGGTGGCCGAGGGTGACTCGGGCGTGCGCACCTACCGCGTGCCGGTCCGGGTGTCGGGCCACGGCAGCGGGCAGGTCCGGGTGTACGTCGTCGACCCGGCCACCGGGAAGGCGAAGGACCGGCTGGTGACGGTGCACCCGGGCGGTCACGACATCGACGTACCGGTCGAGGTGAAGGGCAACACCCGCTACGGCACGGACGTGTCGTACGACGTCCTGGTCAAGGCGGTCCGCGGGGCGGTCGTCGGCTCCTACCGGGGCGGGATCACCGTCCACGACGACGATCCGCCGCCGGCGATGACCGTCACGCCGGTCGCCGGCCGGGTCACGGAGGGGCGGTCCCTGAAGTGGCGGCTGTCCCTGTCGCAGGCGGTCGACGTCGACATGAGCGCGATGTTCGCGGTGGTGCCGGCCACCGCGCCGGAACTGTCCACGAAGGACGTCCCGGCGCGCTGGCTGAGGGAGGCCGCCGGGGCGAAGCCCGACCCGGAGCGGCCCCTGTCGAAGGTCGGCGGGCTCACCCTGTGGGTCGATGTCCCGGCGGGGCGGACGAGCGCGGAGATCACCGTGCCGACGGTCCAGGACCGGGTGCGGGAGCGGACGGAGTCGGTGCGGTTCCGGCAGGTCGACATGCAGACCGGTGAGCCGCGCCCCGGTGGGCTGGTGCTGTCCGGGTCGGTGCTGGACGCGTCGTAGCGGGCCGGTTCCGGGTGGCCCTCACTCGGCGAGGGTCACCCGGATGCCGACCGTGCCGTCCAGGCCGCGCCGCAGCCTGCTGCCGAGCAGGGTGAGGCGGCCGAGGATGCCGTACTTGCGGGCGATGAGGTCCCGGTAGCGGGCCGTGGTGGCGGCATCCGCGATCTCCGCGGTGGCCGGCAGCTGCTCGCCGGTGGGGTTGCCGCGCAGGTCGCAGGGGCCGACGACGACGTCGGGGCGGCGCCGGATCCGCTTGACCTTGAAGCTGTCGGCGGCGGTCCACACCCCGAGCGTGGCACCGTCGCGGACCACCCACACCGGGGTGGCGACCGGGGTGCCGTTCTTTCGGTAGCTGGTCACCAGCAGGTAGTTGCCGGCGCCGAGCCGGTCCAGCCGCGCGTCGTCCATGCCCGGCAGTCTAGGAGGCCGGCGCTTTCCCGACCCTTCCGGTCACGCCAGGGCCGCCGCCATGCGCCGTACGCCCTCGGTGAGGATCTCGGGCGAGGTCGCCAGGTTCAGCCGTACGTGCCCCGCGCCGCCGGTGCCGAAGGGCGGGCCCGTACTGAGGGCGACCCGGCCGCGGTCGAGGAAGACCTGTGCGGGGTCGTCGCCGAGGCCGAGGGCGCGGCAGTCGAGCCAGGCCAGAAAGGTGGCCTCGGCGGGCTGCGGGCGTACCGCGGGCAGGTGCTCGGCGAGCAGGGCGGCGAGCAGGTCCCGGTTGGCGCGCAGCCCGGCCAGCAGGGCGTCCAGCCAGCGGGTGCCCTCGCGCAGGGCGGCCGTGTGGGCGATGACCCCGAGGTGGCTGGGGCCGTGCCCGACCTCCTCGGGGAGCCGGGCGAGGTCGGCGGCCGCCTTCGGTCCCGCGAGGGCGAGGGCGGCTTTCAGACCGGCCAGGTTCCAGCCCTTGGAGGCCGACATCAGGGACAGCCCGTTCTCGGCTCCGGGGACGCTCAGGTACGGCACGAAGGGGACGCCGGGGGTGACCAGCGGGGCGTGGATCTCGTCCGCGACGACCCGGACGCCGTACCGCTCGGCGAGGGCGGCGACGGCCGTCAGTTCGGCGGCGGTGTGGACGGTGCCGGTGGGGTTGTGCGGGCTGCACAGCAGGTAGGCGGCGCGGCCGGAACCGGCGGTCGCCCGCCGGAACGCCTCCTCCAGTGCGGCCGGGTCGAGGCGCAGCTCCGCGCCGAGCGGGGCTTCGACCACCCGGCGGTCCATATGGGTGATGAACGGGAAGAACGGCGGATACACCGGCGGGTTGACGATCACCGGATCGCCGGGCCCGGTGACCAGTTTGATCATCTCGACCGCGCCGAGCATCACGTCCGGCACGATCGCGGTGCGCTCCACGGCGATCCCGTCCCAGTTCCAGCGTGCGGCGGCGAACGCGGCCAGCGCCTCGGCGTAGGCGGTGCCGGCCGGGTACCCGGTGTCGCCGAGGGCGAGCGCGTCGGTCACGGCGCGGACCACGGGCCCGGCGAGCGGTACGTCCATCTCGGCCACCCACAGCGGCAGCACGTCCTCGGGGTAGGTGCGCCATTTCATGCTCGTACGACGGCGCAGCCGGTCCAGGCCGAGGGCGCGCAGCGGGTCGGCCTCGCCGGGGGTGCCGTGCGGGATGCCGGTCATGGGGCTCACGATAGGGGCTGCGGGGGCAGGGGGCACGGGCCGAAATCCGGGGACGCGCGGCGGAGATCAACTCGGGCGTCTAGTGCCCCGACAGGCAACGTTTGCCCGTCGAGGAGCGGCGTCCGGTGCGTGCTCTGGGGGTCCCCCCGGCCGAAGGCTGGGGGAGTGCCGGCCGGAAGCCCTCGTACTGGACGTACTTGGGCTTTCGGCCGGTGCGGCGAGTGGGGGCACCTCCCGCGCCCTTGAGGCAGCGGGGGAGCGTGCCGGGCTTCGCGACGGGGCGAACGTTGCCTGTCGGGGCACTAGATTGCGTCTTGCACGGTGTATCCCTCGTCAGGCATCTCATCCGCATCCAGGAGCTGACCCACGTGACCGACAACCCGGCAGCCACCGACGACGTGGCCGTGTCGCTGCGTGCCCGAATCAACACCAGCCAGCCGCACACCGCCCGGATCTGGAACTACTGGCTCGGCGGCAAGGACAACTACGAGGTCGACCGCGCGGCCGGCGACCAGATACGCCAGCTGCACCCGGGCATCGGCGAGTACGCGCGCGCCGACCGGCTGTTCCTCGGCCGGGCCGTCCGCCATCTGGCCGGTGAGGTCGGTATCCGGCAGTTCCTGGACATCGGCACCGGGCTGCCCACCGCCGACAACACGCACGAGGTCGCCCAGCGCATCGCGCCCGAGTCGCGGGTCGTGTACGTCGACAACGACCCGCTGGTACTCGCGCACGCGCGTGCCCTGCTGACGAGCACGCGGGAGGGCCGTACGGACTATCTGGACGCGGATCTGCGCGACGTCGACGCGATCCTCGAACACGCGGCGAGGACACTGGACTTCCGTGAGCCGGTGGCGCTGATGCTGCTCGGCGTGGTCATCTTCATCGGCGACGACGAGGATCCGTACGGCCTGGTACGGCGGTTGACGGACCGGCTGCCGGCGGGCAGCCACCTGGTGCTGTCGCACACCGTCACCCATCCGTCGATGCCGGACGTGGACGAGGCGGTGCGGTTCTGGAACGAGCACGGCACCCCGAAGCTGACCCAGCGCACCCCCGAGGACGTGGCCCGCTTCTTCGACGGTCTGGAGCTGCTGGAGCCGGGTGTCGTGTCCTGCTCGCGCTGGCGCCCGGAGCACGACCACGGGGCCGAGCCGGAGGAGGTCGCGATGTTCGGCGGGGTGGCCCGCAAGAACTGAAGCCGGGGCGGCGCGGATCCCGGCCGGCGGTGAACGCGGGGGCCGCGGGCCGCGTATGGAGGTGCGGGCCCTCGACGAGCCGGGGGCCTCGCGCCGCCGTTGACCGGCGGGGCGCGTTCGGTTCGGCTTCGGGAGCCCTGCATGCGGCACGCACGACGACGGATCGTCAGGCGGGTGACACGCCTGGCGGCGGTCGGCGGACTCCTCCTGGGGGGCGCGATGGTCGCCCAGGCGGCCATGGCGAGCGAGACGCCTCCGGCCGCCGCCAGACCCTTCGCCTCGGTCACCGGCGGCGCGGACCCCGGCGCCGCGCTGGTGGCGCGGCTGGGCACGGCGCGGACGGCGGGCAACTGGATCGGCGCCGACGGGCGGCCGGTGGTGGCGGTGACCGACGAGGCGGCGGCGCGGGAGGTACGGCGCGCGGGGGCGGCGGCGAAGGTCGTGTCGCACAGCATGGACGAACTCAGGTCGGCCACGGCCGCGTTGCGGGCGGCGCCGCGCGTGGCGGGCACCGCGTGGGCGGTGGACTACCGCACCAACCGGGTCGTGGTGCGCGCGGACAGCACGGTGTCCGCCGGTGACTGGTCCCGGATGAGCCATGTCGCCGCGGGGATCGGCGGCTTCGTGCGGATGGAGCGCATGAAGGGCACGTTCACCACGCGGCTGAACGGTGCCCAGCCGATCCTGTCGACCGGTGGCCGCTGCTCGGCGGGGTTCAACGTGACCAACGGGCAGAGCGACTTCATCCTCACCGCCGGTCACTGCGGGCCCGCGGGATCCACCTGGTTCGCCGACAACCAGGGCAACCAGCAGCTGGGCCGGACGGTGAGCAGCGCCTTCCCCGGCACCGACTTCTCGCTCGTGCAGTACGCCTCCGGCAAGGCCGGGGACGGTGCCGACGTCGTCGCGATCGGCGGCGGCAACGGGGTGCGGATCACGGGTGTCGCCGATGCGGCGGTGGGGCAGCGGGTGTTCCGCAGCGGCAGCACGAGCGGCCTGCACGACGGGACGGTCACCGCGCTGAACGCGACCGTCAACTACCCCGAGGGGACGGTCACCGGGCTCATCGAGACCAATGTGTGCGCCGAGCCCGGGGACAGCGGCGGACCGCTGTTCTCCGACGGGATCGCGCTCGGTGTCACCTCCGGTGGCAGCGGTGACTGCAAGACGGGCGGGACGACGTTCTTCCAGCCGGTGACCAAGGCGATGGCGGCGCTGAACGTCAAGCTGATCGTGTCCGCGCAGAACGCCGGCGGCGCCGCCCCGCAGGGCGCCTCCTCCCCCGCGCCGTCCGCCTCGGCCGCACAGGGCGCGGTCGCGCCGAACGCGGCCTCACCGGGCTCCTCGGCACCGGTGACGGGCACGGCGGGGCAGACGCTCCTGGCGCGGCTGACGGACACCCGGAACGTCGGTCCCGGGCTGCTGGTGATCGCGGGCAGTCTGATCGCCCTGGTGGCCACCCGCTACATCCGGGCGGAGCAGGACCGCAAGGCGTACCAGCGGTACTACTCGGCGACCTGGGGCTGAGGAAAGCCCCGGGGGTGGTGTGCGAAGGGCACCCGTGGGCTCACGGGTGCCCTGGTCGGATTCCGGTGCGGTCCGCGCGAGGTCGGTCAGGCGGCCCGGTGCGACCGCGGGGTCGCGGCGGCCCACTCCATCACGAGGCGCTGGTACTGCGCGCGCTGCTCGGTGGTCAGTGTCCCGCCCGACCGGCGCCACAGGGCCCTGATCTCCTCGTTGACCTCCGCGGCCGATCGCTCGGGGGCGGCTTCAACAGTGGTGGACATGCTGTGAAGCATATGCCGGTCGGCGTGAAGACACTGTGAGCAAGCGCACCCGATACGGACATACGGGACCGTGTTGCTCATCACGTCAATGTGTCAAGCCCGGCTGCTCAGGTGCCCGGCTTGCGACCGTAGACGAAGACGTCGTCGCCCGTCCTCAGCAGCGACCAGTACGCCTTGGCGTTCTTGGGGGTCATGTTGACGCAGCCGTGCGAGCCGGGCGGGTTCCACATGCTCAGGTTGACCGAGTGGAAGGCCTGGCCGCCGTCGAAGAACTGGCTGTAGGGCATCGGCACGTTGTAGACGGTCGAGACGTGGTCGATGTCCCGCCAGTAGATCTTCTTCAGGCCGGTGCGGGTGGTGTAGCCCTTGCGGCCGGTACGCACGGGGACGGGACCGTAGACGAGCTTCTTGCCGTCCTGGATCCAGCTGAGCTGGAGCGTGAGGTTCACGCAGGCGATCCGGCCCCTGTTCACCGGGCACGCGCCGTCCTTGTTGGGGTTGTTCCCGACGGCCTTCTGCTTGGTCATGAGGTCCATCACGCCCCAGGTGACCGGTCCGGCGTAGCCGGCGGCGGGCGTGATGCCGTGCCTGTTCTGGAAGGCCTGGATGGCCGTGCAGTCGGCGGCGGACTGCTTGCCGTCGACCGGCCGGCCGAGGAACCTCTCCACCTGCTTCTGGTACGGCCCCGCCTGTGCGGTGCAGCTCGCGGCCTGGGCCGGTGCCGCGGTGAGCGCCAGCGTGAGCGGCGCCACCAGTCCCGTGACGCCGAGCGCGACGACACCTCGTCTGCGTACGTCCCCCATGTGCATCTTCTTCTCCCCTTGTCGCCCAGGGCCTGCCCCGGGTGCCTCCCTGCGCGATTCCCGCAATGTCGGACTCCTAGACCTGCGCGGGGCTGTGGGGGTTGTACTTCCGGTCAGCCTGTGACGAAACGGTGAACTTCGTCACCGCGCAGCCGTCCGGCCTGGGCTCGGCGCCCGGCCGGGTCTCGCCACCCTGCGCGTGGCCGATCCCCGTGCCCGCGGTCGGGTGGCCCTGGCGTGGCACGCGGTCTTCGAGTGGGACACCCCGGTCCGGGGGCACGACCTCGGGACCGGACCGACTCCTCCGGCTGCCTGTACGCCGTCACCAGCCACTTCGCGTTGCCGCTTCTGCTGCGCCGCCCGGGCCGCGCGCCTCCAGGCCGCGCCCAGCCCGACGGCGATGCCGCGTCCGGCGCCCCGGGGTGCCCCGCGACCAGTGCCACCTGGTATTGAGCGGTCGCGGGGAAGCCGGAGATCCGCTGTCGGGGCTGCCGGCGCGTTCTCAGTGTCCGCGCCGGATCCATTCCTCCAGGTGAGGTGCCTCGGCGCCGATGGTGGTGGCGTCCCCGTGCCCGGTGAGGACCTTGGTCTCCGGGGGCAGGGTGAGGAGCCGGCTCCGGATGGAGTCGATGATCGTCGGGAAATGGGAGTAGGAGCGCCCGGTGGCGCCGGGGCCGCCCTGGAAGAGCGTGTCGCCGGTGAAGACGGCGCCGAGCCCGGGGTCGTACAGGCAGACGGCGCCGGGGGCGTGGCCGGGGGTGTGCAGCACGGTCAGGTCGGCGCCGGCCGCCTCGATGACCTGGCCGTCCAGGAGGTGCCGGTCGGGGTCGCGGTCGGGGTGGGTCTGCTTCCACAGCGGCAGGTCGTCGGGGTGCAGCCAGATGGTGGCGCCGGTGAGGTCGGCGAGTGCCGGTGCCGCGTTGACGTGGTCGTTGTGGGCGTGCGTGCACACGATGGCGATCAGGCGCCGGTCGTCGACGGCGCGGGCGATGGCCTCGGCGTCATGGGCGGCGTCGATGACGATCACCTCCCGTTCGTCGCCGACGATCCACACGTTGTTCTCGACGTCCCAGGTTCCGCCGTCGAGGCTGAACTGCCCGGCGGTGACGAGGCGTTCGATGCGTACGGTCATCAGAGCACCACCACCGAACGCAGCACGTCGCCGTGGTGCATCCGCTCGAACGCCTTCTCCACCTCGTCCAGCTGGATGGTCTCGGTGACGAACGCGTCGAGCGGCAGCCGGCCCTGCAGGTGCAGGTCGATCAGCAGGGGGAAGTCACGGGAGGGCAGGCAGTCGCCGTACCAGCTGGACTTCAGGGCGCCGCCGCGGCCGAAGACGTCGAGCAGGGGCAGTTCGAGCTTCATCTCGGGGGTGGGGACGCCGACGAGGACGACCGTGCCGGCGAGGTCGCGGGCGTAGAAGGCCTGCTTGTACGTCTCCGGGCGGCCGACGGCCTCGATGACGACGTCGGCGCCGAAGCCGCCGGTCAGCTCGCGGATCGCCTCGACCGGGTCGGTCTCCCCGGAGTTGACGGTGTGCGTGGCGCCCAGGGTGCGGGCCTTGTCCAGCTTGCGGTCGTCGATGTCCACGGCGATGATCCGCGCCGCACCGGCGAGGTGCGATCCGGCGACGGCCGCGCCGCCGACGCCGCCGCACCCGATGACCGCGACGGAGTCGCCCCTGCCGACGCCGCCCGTGTTGATCGCCGCGCCGATGCCGGCCATCACGCCGCAGCCCAGCAGGCCGGCGACCGCCGGCGAGACGGCCGGGTCGACCTTGGTGCACTGGCCGGCGGCGACGAGGGTCTTCTCGGCGAACGCGCCGATGCCGAGGGCCGGGGAGAGCTCCTGCCCGGTGGCGGCGAGGGTCATCTTCTGCCGGGCGTTGTGGGTGTTGAAGCAGTACCAGGGACGGCCACGCAGACACGCCCGGCAATTCCCGCACACCGCACGCCAGTTGAGGATGACGAAATCACCGGGCGCCACGTCGGTCACGCCCTCGCCGACCGACTCCACGACACCGGCGGCCTCGTGGCCGAGCAGGAAGGGGAAGTCGTCCGAGATGCCGCCCTGCTTGTAGTGCAGGTCGGTATGGCAGACTCCGCAGGCCTGCACGCGCACCACGGCCTCGCCGGGTCCCGGATCCGGCACCACGATCGTCTCGACCCGTACGGGCTCGTCCTTACCCGGTGCGATCACGCCGCGCACTTCCTGCGCCATGGTCTGAACCCCTTCCTCGGTTGCCTTCCCCGCCGACCCTACGCGCGCCGGATCGGTGGCGGGACGGACCACGGCGGTGATCGTGGATCTTTCCGGCCGCCGGGCGAACCGGCCTGGTCCTCACTCTGCGAGAACGGTTCCCAATTCCGTAAGAATTTGACTGAATAACGTCATTCTATGATGGCAATCTTTTTGCAGGCTGCGGGACTTTGCCTGGTGTGTGCACCGGACCGGGCGTGCCTCAATGGGGGCATGCCCCTCGACGGCCGCACTGGACGTACCGCCTTCCTGTTCTCGGCCGGCGCCGCCCCGCGGCCCGGTACGCTGCGTGAACTCCGCGACGCCTTCCCGGTGTTCGCCGACGCCCTCGACGAGATCTGCGCGCGCCTCGATCCGTATCTCGAACTCCCGCTGGAATGCGTGATGTCCGCGGCCGACGGCACGCGTACGGCCGCACTGCTGGACCGGGAGTCGTTCGCGGGGCCGGCGGTCTTCGCGCTCCACGCGGCGCAGTACCGGCTGCTGCGCAGCTGGGGCGTCCGCCCGGACGTGGTGTTCGGGCACGCGTCCGGCCGGATGGCCGCCGCGTACGCCGCGGGTGTGTTCTCGCTGGCTGAGGCCTGCCACGCGGTCGGCACCCTGGCCCGCCTGCTGGGCGGCCTGCCGGCGCAAGGGCCTCGCTCCGCCTGGCCGGACGGCGTCCTCGCCGCCTACGCCCGTACGCTGGCCACGCTCCACCCGCGTGTGCCGCGCCTCCCCCTGGTCTGCGACGTCACGGCCCGGCCGGTGGGTGCCGAGACCGCCGACCCGGAGTTCTGGGTGCGGCGCGCGCCGCTGCGCTTCGCGGAGGCCGTCGGCCTGCTGCACCGCGACGGGGTCCGCACCTGGGTGGAACTGGGCGCCGCGGACCAGCTCACCCGCCTGCTCCCGGACTGCCTCACGGGATGCCTCACGGACGGTACGGCCGCGGCCTTCGTGCTGTCCCGGGACTGGGCGCTGCTGCGGTCGGGGCCGGGCACCGGCGTGCAGGGGCGGTGACGGGGCGGGGCCGCGCACCGGCCCGCGCGGGCCGCGGCGGTACGGCGGAGGCGTACGCCGCGCTTGCCGTGACCGCCGGGCCGGAGGAGCCTCGAAGGGTGGGGGTCCGCGTGGTCCGCGCCCCGCCGGGCCGCGGGCGCCCGAAGGAGGTCACCATGGGCACCGCGACAGGTTCCGCCTTCGACACCGAGGCACTGCGCCGGGGCATAGAAGGGAACACCGGCAACAACCTTCTGTCGCTCTACGCCGACGACGCGGAGATCCGCATCGTCGACCACAACCACCAGCCCAGCCACCCCACCGTGCTGCGCGGCCGGGGTCAGATCGCCGAGTTGCTGGACGACATCTACAGCCGCGACATGACGCACAAGCTGGACCAGTGCGTGGTGCAGGGCGACCACGCCGCGTTCACCGAGTCCTGCCAGTACGGGGACGGGACGCGGGTCCTCGCCGAGTCGATGGTCACCTTGCGTGACGGCAAGATTGCCAGCCAGTTGCTCATCCAGGCCTGGGACGAGTAGGCGCACACACCGGCATGACGGGCGCCGCGAGGCGATTCGCCAGGGCCCAGGTCACCTCCCGGCTGACCTGGGCCTTCTCGGCGCCCGCGACGGCCAGGACCGGCTTCCGCAGCAGGTCAGCCGGTGTACGGCGCTCTTTCCCGGCCGGCACGGCCCGGGTGAGCCGGACCCGCGCGGTCGGCCCCCGGCGACCGCACTGCCAGAGGCCCGCTGGCGTGCGGGTGCTCGGCTACCCTGTACCCGGGCCGTGACTGGCGCTGAGGTGGAGTACCACCGGGGAGCGGTCCGTGGTGGCTGCCGCGCGCCTGGGCGAGAGACTCGATCCAGCTCAGGAGTGTGCACATGACCCAGGCCCGTCTCATGGACGGCACCGCCCTGGCCCGCCGTGTCGTCGAGGAGACCGCGAAGAAGGCCGCCGACCTCACCGCACGGACCGGTTCCGCGCCCTGTCTCGCGACCGTGCTCGTCGGCGAGGACCCGGCGTCCGTGACCTACGTCCGCATGAAGCAGAACCGCTGCCGCAAGGCCGGTATCGAGTCCCGGCACGTGGCCCTGCCCGCCACCACGACCACCGGCGAACTCGTCGGCAGGCTGCGGGAGTTGTCGGCCGACCCGGCCGTGCACGGCATCCTGCTCCAGCACCCGGCCGGCGACCACATCGACGAGCGGGCGGCGTTCGAGGCGATCGCTCCGGAGAAGGACGTCGACGGCGTCACCTTCGCCTCGTTCGCCACGATGAGCTTCGGACTGCCGGGCTTCGTGTCCTGCACGCCCGGCGGCATCCTGCGGCTGCTGGACGAGTACGGCGTCGATCCCGCCGGGAAGCGTGCCGTGGTCGTGGGCCGCAGCGCGATCCTCGGCAAGCCGGTGGGCATGCTGCTCCTGGCCCGGGACGCGACCGTGACGTACTGCCACTCGCGCACCCGGGACCTGTCGGCGGCCGTGCGGGAGGCGGACATCGTGGTCGCCGCGGTGGGCCGGCCGCGGCTGATCCGCGGGCAGGACATCAAGCCGGGCGCCGTGGTGATCGACGCCGGCTACAACCCGGGGAACGTCGGCGACGTCGACTTCGCATCCGCCGTGGAACGGGCCTCGCTGATCACGCCGGTGCCGGGCGGTGTCGGTCCCATGACGATCGCCACGCTGCTGGAACAGACCGTCGGGGCCGCCGCCCGGCAGCTCGGCGTCGCCTGAGGCCGGCGTACGGGGGGTCAGCGCAGCCAGGCGCTGTACTCCATCACGTCCCCGGCCCGCACGCCGTACCGTGCGTCGTCCTCGCTGAAGGTGGCCTCCAGGCCGAGGACCGCGCCGGTGCGCGGATCCAGGACCAGCATGCGCCGGGCACCGGGCCCGTCGTAGGCGTACGCCTGCCCCGGGCGCCCCAGCCGGTCCGTCACCTGTCCGACGGGCCGCAGGCCCTTGGCGTCCGCGAGGACCCGGACCAGCGCGGCCGACTCGCGGGAGCCGAGCGTCCAGTGGTCCAGCAACTCCCTGACCCCGTCCAGGAGTTCCGATGGGGTCAGGGACCCGGTGCCGGGGTGGACCGCCTCGGCGAGGTAGGACCGCAGGGCCGCCGGGTCGTGCGGGGGGCGCGCCTCGGGCGGGGCGTCGCTCCAGCTCGGCGGGTAGGTGGTCCGGCGCAGCACATGGCCGTCCTCCACCAGGCGCGGTGCGTCGCCCGCGTCGGTGAGGACCGGGCGGCCCGGGTGGCGCGGATCGGTCGCCACGACGACCTCGGTGTGGCTGTCGTCCGCGTTCCAGCGCACCACGGTCTCCTCCGGGAGTGTCACGGGCGGCTTGCCGTCGCTCATGCCGAGGCTCCAGGACTGCACATGGGTGCCCTTGCGCAGGCCGGGCGCACCGTCGGCGGCGGCCGCGGCGGCCTGTTGGGCCATCCGGTCGAGCGGTACGGCGGTGGAGTGGGCCCGGACGGCCAGCGGACGGGGCGCGGCGACGGCGGGCTGACCGCCCGGGCCGCCGAGCAGCGCGGTGAGGGTGGTGGCCAGGACGACGGCGGTGGCGGCGAGGCCCCACAGCAGGCGGGCGCGCGGGGGCCGGGGCCGGGAACCCCGGCGAGCGTCCTCGCCCAGCAGCAGCTCCAGCCGCCGCTCGGCACGGTGATCCAGGGGGCCGTCGCCGAAGTGCGGGGCGTGGGCCGGCACCGGGTTGGCGCGGCGGAGGAGGTCGAGTTCGTCAGGCATGGCGGGGGTCCTTGCGCAGGGGTACGCCGACGGGGGCAGCGGAATCGGCACGCGACGATCGCCGTCCGGGACCGCCGTCGCCGGTCCTGCGCCCGTCCGGTGAGGCGGTCACCGACGCCTCTGGAGGCGTGCGGTGCACGGGCGGTGACGCGTCTGCCGGCATCCCGGGAGACGTGGGCCGAGCGGGGAGCGACACATCTGCCGGCCGCCCGGCGAGCGCGCGGCGGACAGGGCTTGACGGGTCCGCCGGCACCTCCGGAGGCGTGGGCCGCGCGGGGAGTGACTCGTCGTCCGGCGCTCCGGAGTCCGGCCGTTCGTCGTGGGGCGCCAGGGGCGCCGGCCCGGCAGGAGGCGTGCGGTGCCCGGGCGGCGGCCCGCTCGCCGGTGCGTCGGGAGGCGACCGGTGCCCGGGGGACGACACGCCCTGCGGCGCTCTGGGATGCGAGCCGTGCTCGGGTGGTGTGCCGGTCGGCGGCGCCGTGGGGCGCATGCGGTCGATCTCGGTGCGCAGCCGGCGGCGGGCGCGGTGCAGGCGCATCGCCGCCGCGCGTCTGCCGCAGCCCAGCGCGACCCCGATCTGCCCGGCGTCGAGTTCCTCCCAGGCCGCGAGGCGCAGTATCTCCTGGTCGGCCGGGGAGAGCCGGTCCAGGGCCTCGTGCACCCAGGCGCCCGGCGGTTCGGCGTCCGGGCTGTCCGCGAGGTGCCGGCCGTGCGCGGCCTCGTCGTGGCCCAGTCGGTCCACCAGCCGTCGCCTGCGGCCGTAGCCGCGTACCGCGTTCGCCAGGCAGTTGCGGGCCACCCCGTACAACCAGGGCAGCGGCGCGTCCGGCAGGTCGCGCCGCCGTCGCCAGGCCACCGTGAACACCTCCGCCACCACTTCCTCCACCTCGTCGGCCCGACCGGGCAGTCGCCGCGCGACATAGCGGCTGACCGCCCAGTAGTGCTCGCGATAGGCAGCGGCGAAGATCTCGTCGTTGCTCATGTTCCGTTCGTGTCCGGCACCGCCCCGATCGTCACACCCTTCTTCCGTGATGGACGTGCACGTTCAGCGTCGTTGCCACGAACCGCCGGCGGGTGTGTCAGTCGGGTATGCAGCCGAACCAGTTCACCGTGTCGTTGCTGGAGGTGTAGCCCAGGCATCTGATGGTTCTGTCATGCAGGGTCTCGGTCCGATCCGCCTTCTCGTTCAGAGACTCCGAATTGTGGTGGGGCTGTACGAGGGTGTCGATCTCGACGGTGTACCAGCGGCGCTTGCCCTCCGGCATGCTGCAGCCGTGGCCGGTCACGTTGCGGCTGGGGTCGTCGATCCATATGAGCCGTTCGGCGCGGGCACAGTGCGCACCGTCGGCGGCGCCGGCGGCGCCGACACCCGTGCCCAGCAGGGCCGTGGCGCCCGTGGCCACGGCCGCGGTGGCGCCGAGCAGGCGCCGCAGAGCAAGGTTCATCGATGGGTCCTCCTACCGGTTGCGGTGACGGTGGGGAGTTCTCCTGTCACCTGGTGTGATAGTCACACCGACCCGGGTGTCCCGCCCGGCAGCCGGTGGCGCAGTCCCCCGACCCGGTGACGTAGGTGATGCCAATGCAGCACCCGAACCGGCCAGAGCCCGTCCGGCCGAGGCCGGACGGGCTCTGAGCACCAGTGATCTGCGCCGATTCGCTGTCAGCGCCCTTCCTTTCGCCTGCCGCGCACCAGCCAGGTGGCTCCGCCGATGGCCAGAGCGACAGGCCACTCAAGAGCGCCCGCCACCGCAAGCGCTCCCAGGCCGCCGTAGAAGACCAGGTCCCTCGCGGGCAGGGTCTCCAGGCCGACGGGCAGTTTCTCCACGCTCGGGTACGGGATCGTGATCGGGGGGTGGAAGGTGCGGGTGTGCAGGTGGATGCCCGCGCCGTCAGGATGCGTCTCCTCCGACTGCTCCTGCTGGGCTCGCGCACGCACCGTCGACACTCGCCCGGTCGGGGTCTTGTACAGCCCCCTTTGCGCCCGCACCCGCGCGGCGGGCTCCATCGTCGTCAGAGCGGCTTGGGACTGCTTCTTCTGGGCCCGCACCCGCTCGGCGGGTTCGAGCACGGTCTGAGCTGCGGTCGCCATCCCGTCTCCTCCTCTCCTCTGAGTCGGTATGGGGCTACCTGTCTCCATCCTCGCGCGCATGGCACGGCCCTCATAGCGAGAGCAGCGTCTGCCCGGGTCGCTGCGGCGCACCCCCCGGTGACTACGCGTGCGGAAGGGACTTCACGCAATGGCCGGAAACATGTGAACCCGCCGTGTCAGCTGGTGCGTTGGGTCCCGCGCGGGGCGGAATGCGGCCATACTGGCCGTCGTGCGCGTTGCGATCATGACGGCGGGATCCCATGGCGATGTCGCCCCCTACACCGGGCTGGGCCATCGGCTGGTCCAGGCCGGACACGAGGTCACCCTGGTCACCCACGAACGCTTCGAACCGCTGGCGGCGGGCTCGGGCGTACGGTTCCGCCCGCTGCCGGTCGATCCGCGGGCGGAGTTGGAGTCCCCGCGCGGCCGGGGCCTGCACCGCAGTGCCAGCGGCGCCGGGAAGCTGCTGCGGGTGGTGGACCTGGCTCGGCGGGTGGTCGGGCAGATGACCGAGGACCTGCTCTCGGCGGCCCGGGACGCCGACGCGATGTTGCTGTCCTCCTCACTGGCCCCGCTCGGGCACACGATCGCCGAGGGACTGCGCGTGCCGAGCATGGGCGTCTATCTCCAGCCCCACGCGCCCACGCAGGAGTTCGCGCCCGCCGTGCTCGGTGGCGGCCAGTGGGGAGGGACGGCGAACCGGCTCGCCGGACACGGGGTGAACCTCGCCGTGGAGCAGATCTTCGCTGCGACCGTACCCCGGGTGCGCGACCGGCTCGGGCTGCCGCCGCTGCGCGCCGGTGCGGCACTGCGGGCCCGGGAGCGGCGGCACTGGCCGGTGCACCACGGCTTCAGCCCGCTGGTGGTACCCCGGCCCCGGGACTGGCGGCCGGGCCTGACGGTGAGCGGCTACTGGTGGCCGTACGACACACAGGCGCAGCTGCCCGACCGGCTCCGGGAGTTCATCGACGCCGGCCCGGCCCCGGTCTTCGTCGGCCTGGGCAGCGCCACCGTGCCGGACGCCGGGCGGCTCAGTGCCCAGGTGGTCGCCGCGCTGCGGCGGGCCGGGCTGCGCGGGGTGATCCAGCGCGGCTGGGGCGGGCTCGCGGCGGACGGCGACGACATGCTGACCATCGGCGACGTGCCGCACGCGCCGCTCTTCCCGCGGATGGCCGCCGTGGTCCATCACGCGGGTGCGGGGACGACGGCGGCGGGGCTGCGCGCGGGCGTGCCGGCCGTGCCGGTTCCGGTGCAGTTCGACGCCGGGTTCTGGTCCGCCCGGCTGGTCGCCCTGGGGGTCGCCCCGGACGTCGTACCGTTGCGCCGGATCACCGTGGACGCCCTGGCCTCCGCCCTGGTACGCGCCACCCGTGAGCCGGCGTACCGGGAGCGGGCGCGCTCGCTGGGCGCCCGCATCCGCGAGGAGGACGGCGCCGCCCCGGTACTGGCGGCCCTGGACCGGCTCGGCGACTGACGCACCGGCCGGGCCGGCTCCGTGACCCGCTTGTGCGTGTCGCCCAGCGCGAGGAGACCGTCGACCCCGTGCGGACTCAGCCGTAGGTCAGCACCATGCGGAAGCGGGCCCTGCCGGCGAGCATCTTCTGGTAGGCCTCGTTCGCGTCGTCCAGTAGGACCGTCTCGGTCATCGGGCGGATTCCGTGCAGGGCGCTGAAGGCCATGGTCTCCTCGACGTCCTGCGAGGTGCCGGACGGGTGGCCGCGCACGACCCGGCCGGCCATGAGCAGCTGGGCCGGGTTGATGCCCATCGGCTCGGTGTCCGCTCCGATGACCACCAGCTCGCCGCGCGGCGCCAGGCCGTCCACGGTGGCCGTGATGGCCTCGGAGTTCCCCGCGGTGGCCAGCACGACGTGCGCGCCGCCGAGGGACTGCAGGGCCTCGGCGACCGGGGTGCCGGAGGTGCTGTCGACGTAGTGGTGGGCGCCCAGCTGCTTGGCGAAGTCGGCCTTCTCCGGCCCCCGGGCGATCCCCACGGTCTCGAAGCCCAGCGCCACCGCGTACTGCACCCCGAGGTGTCCCAGGCCGCCGAGTCCGAGCACCGCCACCCGGTCGCCGGAGCGGGCGGAGCTGCGCCGCAGCCCGTTGAAGACGGTCACGCCCGCGCAGGCCATGGGTCCGGCGTCGCTCGCCGCCAGCGCGTCGGGTATCCGGGCCAGCGCGTCGACCGGCGCGAGCACCTTCTCACCGAAGCCGCCGTCGTAGGCCCAGCCGGGCACCTTCAGGTTCGGGCACACGACGAAGTCGCCCCGGCGGCAGGGCGTGCAGTGACCGCAGCTGCCGCCGAACCAGCCGACCGCCACCCGGTCGCCGGCCTGCCAGCCCTTCTCCTGCGTGCCCTCGCCGAGCGCCTCCACGCGCCCGGCGATCTCGTGCCCGGGAACCACGGGGAAGGTCACGCCCGGCAGACCGCCGTTCACGAAGAACGCGTCGCTGTGGCAGACGCCGCAGGCCTCCACGGCGATCCGCACCTGACCGGGACCGGGCTCGGACACCTCCCGCTCGACCAGCTCGAACGGACCGCCCGCGGCCGTGACCTGTGCGACTCGATAGGTACTCATCTGGTTCTCCCGTACGTGTCGGCGTGCGTCGGCCGGATGTCCGGAACCGGGTACCACGCTCCCGCACCAGCAGACCAGCTCCCGGCCCGTCGCGCGCGCCGAGCCGCCCGGAACCGCCCTGACCTCCACCGCCGGGCTCGGCAGGCCGCCCGGTCAGCCGGTCGCGGGACGCCAGCCGTCCGGCCGGAGCATGCCGAGCAGCAGCCGCACCAGCTCGTCCACCACCTCGTCCAGCGTGGCGTCCACCCAGCCCGCGCTCCAGTCGTGCAGCAGGCCGTTGACACTGCCGATGAAGGCGGTCGCCGCGAGCCGGTAGTCGCGGGGTGCCGCCTCCCCGCGCCGCACGGCAGCGTCCGCCTCGGCGCGGATCAGGTCGATCCAGCGGGCCCGGCGGGCCAGGCGCTGCTCCTCCAGGCGCGGGCTGACGCCGACGATCTCCATGAAGGCGATGCGGACGCGGCGCGGGTCGGAGGTGACGTCGCGGGCGTAGGCGCGGAAGAGCACGGCGGCCCGGTCGGCCAGCGGCAGCCCGTCCGCCGTGGCGAGGGCGTTCCGCACCGCCTGTTCCGCCCAGCCGTTGACCTCCAGGTGCAGCGCGGCGAGGACGTCCTCCAGGGTGCGGAACTCCTCGTAGAACTGGCGGGTGGACAGGCCGGCGGCGTGGCTCAGCGCGGCGATCGTCGTGCCCCGGTAGCCCGGGCTGCCGCCGAACAGTTCCAGGCCCGCGTCCAGGAAGCGGCGACGCCGCTCGGCCTGTCGTTCCTCGGCGGACCGGCCGCCGTAGCGGCGCGTCGGCGCCCTGAGCCTGCCCGTCACGTGTTCCCCCTCCATCCGCTGGCCCCACTTCTCCAATCTTGTCGTGCACACATCTTGTCCGGCAGACCGTTCGATCCTTACTTTTCAGTAAGTTCACTGTGAACGCGCCCGTGTTCAGATTCCCCGACACCCCCCGAGGAAAGAGAGCAGTCATGCCTGCCTCCAGAACCAGGCACCTGTGCTGCGTGGCCGCCGCCCTCGCCCTGACCGTCGCCGGCCCCGCCGCCTCCGCCGCCTCCGCCGCGGGCGGCGGCGCCGACGGGCTGCGCGAGGTGCTGTTCGTCGGCAACAACTGGGACGGCACCGCCGACGTCATCCGCTCCTCCGGCGACTTCGCGAAGATCGGCCGGATCGACGTCGTCCCGGACAAGGCCGAGCGGCTGGCGGAGATCAACGCCGACCCGGTCAAGTGGATCTACTACACGGCCGTCCGCAACGAGGTCGGTGAGGGACACGACCAGTACGTGGACGACATGTACTCCACGCCCGACGGAAAGTCCGTGGTCGTCTCCCGGCCCAGCTTCGCCGACGTCGTCTCCATCGACCTGGCCACCGACAAGGTCAACTGGCGTTTCCCGGTGGCCGGTTACCGTGCCGACCACATGGCGGTCTCACCCGACGGCACCCGGGTCGCGGTCTCGGCCTCGACCGCGGACAAGGTGCAGGTGCTGGACATCGAGTCGGGCAGGGAACTGGGCGAGTTCGGCACCGGCGACAAGCCGCACGAGAACTTCTTCACCAACGGCGGCAGGTACATCTGGAACATGTCCATCGGGGAGGTGACCACCTCCCTCGACGCCCCGGGCTGGGACTGGACCAAGGGCGACCGGCACATCACCGTCGTCGACGCGGCCACGTTCAAGCAGGTCAGAACCATCGACATGCGGCAGCGGCTGGACGCCGTCGGGCTGCGGGACTTCTCCGACGCGGTCCGGCCCGCCGCCTTCACGCCCGACTGGTCCAAGCTGTACTTCCAGGTGTCCTTCTTCAACGGCTTCCTGGAGTACGACGTCGCCACGGACCGGATCACCCGGGTGAAGACGCTGCCGGAGAACCCGGCGACGAACCCGGACCGCGCCACCTGGCTGCTGGACTCCCGCCACCACGGCATCTCGATGAACCCCGAGGGCACCAAGCTGTGTGTCGCGGGGACGATGGACGACTACGCGACCGTGGTCGACCGGGCGTCCTTCGACGTCGGCCCCCTCATCACCGCGTCGACGCCGTACTGGGCGACCGTGAGCGGCGACGGCAAGGACTGCGTCATCTCCGAGGCCGGCGCCGACCGGCTCACGGCCATCGACTTCGCCACCGGGCAGAAGGTGCTGTCCGTCCCGGTGGGCGACCATCCGCAGCGCGTCCGGCTGGGGCACGTCCAGGCCAACTGGCCTGGGTCAGCGGGGAGTTGAGCGCCGTGCGGCCTCCGGGGCGACCCCACTCCTCCCGGGGGCCGTACGGTTCGTGCGGTGCCCTGTTCAGAAGTGCGCCGCCGCCCACGCGGCCAGCTCGGACCGGGCCGCGGCCAGCAGGTCCGCCGAGGGCGCCGTGGCCCCGTTGGTCACCAGCGCGAAGTGCCGGACACCGGAGTCCTGGTCGGTGAGCAGCAGGCGGCGACTGCCCGTGCCGCCCGGCTCGGGAGCGACGGCGACCGGAGTGGAGGGGCCGTAGGCGGGCGGGGCACAGACCGTGCCCAGGTCGGAGACGACGGTGGTGGACGCGGTGGGGAAGGACGCCGGCAGGTGCAGCTCGGTGGGCGCGGTGCCGTCGCCGGAGCGCCAGACCAGCAGCCCGTACTGGCCGGAGCCCACCAATCGGGAAACGTTCGGCAGGGAACTCGGCACCGGGTTCCAGGTGAGGGTCGTCGAGCCGTCGCGGGAGCGGTCCTCGTAGGTGAAGGCGAGGGCCGTACCGGCCGTGGCGCCCGGGTAGAGGCGGTCCAGCAGCCGGGCGTCCTGGCGCGGGGCGGCGTTGCCCGAGTCGTCCAGCCGTACGGCGGACAGGTCCTCGTCGTTCCAGGCGTCGCCGGAGGCGAGCACCTTGTCGGGGTTGCCGTTCATCAGCTCGTGATGCCGGCCGTTGTACAGGTCCCACTGCCACTGGGTGCCGGAGAGCACCGGGCCGGAGGCCGCCGGGTCGCTCCACCAACGCGCGCCCGGCAGACGGGAGTCGAGGGCCTGGTACATGGCCTTGAGCACGGTCGGCGCCTTGTCGGACACCGTGCCGGACAGCGGGTGGCCGAACTCGCTGACCACGGCGGCGGTACCGGCGGCCGAGGCGCGGTCGCGGACGGCGGTGAAGTCGGAGGCGTACTGGCCGTCGGCGGCCTTGCCCCACATCAGGATGCCGGAGATCGCCTTCTGGTCGTAGAAGTGGGTGTTGAAGACGTACCCCGGGCCGAGGGTGCCCGCGTCCAGCAGGCCGCCCTCTTGTTTCTGGGTGGCGATGTCGGCGTTCCAGAAGAGGTTGGGCTCCACGAAGGCGGGCTTGTCCTGCCAGCCGGCGGCGTCCATACGGGCGCGGAACTTCTCGTAGAACGGCCACAGCAGGTCCTTCTCCCAGGTGCGGGAGGTTTGGCCGGAGTCGTAGGAGCCCGCGTAGGGCTCGTTGTACGGGTCGAAGCCGGCGACGTTCGCGAACTCCGCCGGGCCGAGGTGCTGCCGGAGGTAGGTCATGGTCGTCCGGGCGGTGGCGAGAAAGGCGTCCTGGAGGCCGTGGGCGTCGTGCCAGAAGTCGCGCTGCGCCCGCTGCACGGCCGCGTTCTGGGTGATGTTCTGCCCCCAGAAGAGGCAGAGTCCGCAGGACTCGGCCGGGTAACTCCCGGCGTCCACCGCCCACTTGGGGGCGCCGTCACCCGTGTACCAGCTGCCGCTGGTGAAGAGGTGGCGGGAGTACAGGTCCTGGTGGAAGTCGGGGAAGACACGGATGCCCGCGTCCAGGAACGCGCGCATCTGCTCGGTGACGGCGGCGAGATAGCCGGTGTCCACCCGGCCGCGTGCGGGTTCGGCGTGCGCCCAGGAGAGCAGGAAGCGGACCGTGTTCGCGCCGCCGAGGGCGCGGAGCGCGGTCGCGGACTTGCGGGCGTCGGCGACCGAGGCGAAGGGCAGGCCGCCGTTCTCCTCCAGCTTGGTCTCGCCGGAGACGTTGAAGCCGCGCAGGACGATCTCACGCCCCTGGCCGTCGGTGAACCGGCCGCCCCGCACGGTGAGCGGGGCGCCGTCGAACCAGAGCGAGCCGGCGGGGAGGGCGGGGGTGGCGGCGGGGAGGACCGGGGTGGCGGGGGGGGGGGGGGGGGCCCCCCCCCCCCCGGGGGGCCCCCCCCCCCCCCCCCCACCCCCCCCACCCCCCCCCCACTAGGGGGAGTGCCCCCCCAACCCCCGCCCGCCCGGCCCCCGGCAAAAAAC